>NZ_JASKLM010000011.1:0-37542 GCF_030153625.1 Pyrococcus sp.
GTTTCATTCTCGGTTTGGTTGTCCGCCTGGTGATGTGACTGAGTGGCTTCAAGAGGTGATGCCCCAGTTATCCTGACAGTATCTAATTTTGTCAAATATCCGTAAATGTGAATGCCTAGATAAAACATGGCCAGAAATATCAAGATAAAAGGAAAAGAAAGTGCCTCAATTATTGATCCTCCTTCAAAAATTATTGGAGGCAGCATAGTTAAGATTTCGAACCCAAAGAAAGCTCCAAGTAAAAGAAATTCTCCTCTAACAATAAATAATAATGGAAGGATAACATCGAGGAATGCAATGAAATCGCTTAACATTAATATCGCATAATCCTTTGGTTCAAGGTGATTTAGATCCCCTATAAACCATCTTTTTCTTTGTCTCCAGAGCTCTTTTAAGGTAATGGGCATTCTAGTAAACAATTTTGCCTTAGGCGCGTACACCACCTTACCCACTTTCTTTAAAAGCTTTGTTGTAGCATAGTCTTCGACTATACTCTCTGCAATTCCTCCAATTTGGTCTAGAGCTTCTCTCCTAAAGGCAGATAGTGGGCCTGGGGCTAGGCTTAAATCTTCAAGCTCTTTGGCTCTTCTGTACATAGCTATTCTTAAGTGTTCTATGTCTTGAACCAAAGTTAAGAAGGATTCAACAACTACTCTAATTTGCCCTCCAACTCCAACGATGTCTGGCGAATAAAACCTCTCTACTAACCTTCTAACGGCATCCTTGGCCATATAAGAATCGGCATCAGTGGTAACTATTATTTCTCCCCTAGCGACTTTTATTCCTTCATTAAGGGCCCTAGCTTTTCCCCCATGAGGAATTCTTATGACCTTAACTCTTGTATCTTCCTGGGCCATTCTTAAAGCTCTTTCGTAAGTTTTATCCTCACTTCCATCATCAACTACTATCACTTCACTTACTGGATAATCTTGTGAGAGAGCTGCCTTTATTGCACTTTCAATGTTCTCTTCTTCATTATACGCTGGAATTATAACACTAACAGTTGGATTCCATTGAATTGTCCTGTATTTTCTAGTCAATCCAATAATGTATCTAAGAAAGAAATATCCGTCCCAGGCAAATACTAAAAACAAAAGAAGAAGCTCAATCTTCAATATTTACCCCCGCCAGATCATAAATCTTTCTGGCGATCTCCTCGGCCTTTTTCTCGTCCCTTAGATCTTTTATTATGATTTTACCGCTGGGATAAATGCTGGCTTCATACCCGTCAATTTCCGTAACAACCATAATCCCAGGAATTAGTGTTTTTATTTTGTATCCCTTTTGCTTGAGCTCTTGAGCAAGCTTAGATATTTCAATTTTTACTTCTTTGTCCCAAAGATAGAGTTGAACAAGAACCCCTCCCATGCTTGTGCAGGGTTTAGCTATTAACATTTTCAATTCCCCCCAGGGGAAGGCTTTTTCTAACTTTCTCTATGAGCTCTTTCTTTTTCTCACAATCTGCAAGTGCCACTTCTAACACTTCATCTATTCTCTCTACTGCAACTATTTCAATTTTTTCTCTCATATCTGGGGATAGAAAGACATCCTTTTCGTTTGCCTTAGGAATTATTACTGTTTTTATTCCTGCCTCTATCGCAGCTTCGATCTTTGGAGTTATTCCTCCTACTGGCAAAACTTCTCCTCTAACGCTTAGTGAACCTGTCATTGCAACATCTTGCCTTACTGGAATCTCTTCTAAAGCGGATATAACTGCAGTAGCAACACTAATGCTGGCGGAATCTCCCTCAACTCCCTCGTATGTCTGTAGGAATTGAACGTGAATGTCGTACCTGCTGATGTCCTCTCCCTTATACCTCTTAATAATAGCTGAAACGTTTAGGACTGCTTCCTTTGCAATCTCTCCAAGCTTTCCTGTTGCTATGATCTTACCTTCCTCTTTGCTTGCGGCTGGAGCTACCATAGCTTCGATCGGCAACACAATACCGCTTTGCTCTCCTATAACAGCTAGACCATTCACCCTGCCGATTTCTTCACCTGAGGTTTTTATTACCTGATACTCCTTCTTGTTCTCGATGTACCAATCTGCTAATTGCTTCTCTAAAGGCTTGGCCAGCTTGAGGGCCTCTAGCACGTCTTCCCTTGTGACGTACTTCTTTCCTTTTCTTACGGCAATATCTCCAGCTGCCCTTACAACTCCGCCCAGGTCTCTGAGTCTTAATGTTAGGTGGCCCTTTCTCCCAGCTCTCCTTTGGGCTTCTCTTACGATTTCCTCGACGGCATCTCTCGTGAAATGTGGAATTCTTCCGTCTTTCTTTACCTCCTGGGCTACGAATTGGACAAGCTTTCTCCTGTTCTCTGGAGTGTCGGGCATTGTGGTTCTCATGTAGACTTCATATCCATATCCCCTGATTCTTGAACGTAGTGCTGGGTGCATCTTGTCTATTGTATCAAGGTTTCCAGCAGCTACCAAGATGAAGTCACAAGGAACGGGCTCTGTTCTCACCATAGCACCGCTTGAAAGTTCGCTTTGTCCGGTTATTGGGAATTTCTTTTCCTGCATTGCAGTTAGTAGACTTTGTTGCATCTTCAAGCTAAGTGTTGCTATCTCGTCTATGAACAGAACTCCCTTGTGAGCTCTGTGGATCATTCCGGGTTCAACTCTTTCGTGTGCCGGTGTTCCAAGACCTCCAGAGTTCTTAACAAATAGACCGTTAGCAAGTAGATTTCCTGTCTCTGTAGTTACGTTGTAAGTAACTTCAACTTCCTCCCAGCTTTCGAGGAAATTCCTTCTCTCTCCCTTCTTAACTCTCTTAACTCGTTTCTTAAGATCCTCAGTCTTTTCGGGAATGCTATATTCCAGATATTTTTCAATTTCCTTAAAGAATTTTTCTCTCTTTGCTGGAGAAAAGCTTATTGGAATGAACTCAATGAAATTAAGCATGTTGTCTATTGATGAGGATAGCGTAAGTCTAGCCCTGTATTTATCTTTTTCTTCATCCTCTTCAGCTTCTGCCTTAATTCCAAAGAAGCTCAGATACCAAGATATTTCCTCGAAGAACGTTTCGACGTTGTCAGTAAGTTGAGTTATTTCGAGGATTTCTTTGTCATTCCTATTGCTACTGTAGAGACCATCCATGAAGGCGAGGAAAAGTGACGGCTTAAGCTTGACCCACCATGGAAGCTTAAGCTTAACTTTGCTTTTGTCTCCAACTGGTGCACCAAGTGTAGCAAAGAAGGTCACTATTCTTTTATCACATGTTCTGAAAATAATGCTGTTTTCTTTTTCTTCAATTTTATAGTCAAATTCCCCGAAGAGCTCGCTGAGTGCTTTAACAAACTGTTCAATTGTTTTCTTCTCGCTAGAAACAAAGCTAAGGGTATTGAAATTCTCATCGATACCTCCACTACCAAAGAGTGCGCCCATGATTCCTGCTATCTTTTCTAGTCTACTGTCTTCACTATTTAGTGGAAGTAGGCTAAGCCTTTCAAGTTCCTCTCTTATACTCTTCTCGGCTACGTCAAAGCCGTCAAGAATTGTGAGAGGCACTCTTATTATCTCATCATCTTTAGTTATCTCTCCAGCTTCTTTAAGGCCCTTTATTGTGTACACTTTATGTTCAGGTGTTAATGCAAGCCAATAATCCTTTTCAAGATTTACTATTTTTCTAAGCTTTTGCTTCCCTTCTCTTCTATTGACATAAAGGAGCTTTACAAGTCCGTCTTTTGTGAGTATTTTTATGTTTTCCCCTTGAAGATCTTTATAAACTACTCTAATACTTCCGTCCATCCCTTCTCCAGACGCCTCCTTAAGGAGACCGTCAACGAACTCCCTAAGTTTGAAGACTTTTTTCTCTCCGTCCTTTTCAATTAAGATAACTTCTTCACCGCTAAAACATTGAAATGGGTCGTGTCTAACATCTCCAAGCAGAGCTCCAGCATGGGCCCCTGTCGCATCTACAAATGGGGCCTTTTTTCTTCCACAGTTATCTACAAGTAGCTTGGGCACCATGGCCTGGGTTCTAATTCTCATGTTTGCTACTGCCATTAGGGCTACTAGAATGACAAATACTCCCAGGAGGAGCGTGTTTGGATCTCCCTTACTCATCAAAACAGCCATTCCAACGACTAGAAATACAAAGAATAATAGATATGTCTTAATGCTCTCCTGTTCTCTTGCTCTCTTTCTGTACTCTTCGACGATTTTTCTTCCTTGGCAAGCTGGGACAGTCTTTATCCTAGGCATGTTCTCGTCTTCTGGATTTGGAAAAACTAGGATATCTTCGAGATTTTCGGTTGGGAGTAGTTCTGCCATTGCTTGGCCAAGCATTGACTTACCTGTTCCTGGCTCTCCAATGAGAAGTACGTGTCTTCTCTGCTTTGCAGCAGTTTTTATAACTTCAACAGCGTGATCTTGACCTATAACTTGATCAATTAACCTCTCTGGGACAGGAATCTCCTCTGTTGTCTCAAACTCGATCCCAAGATCGAGTCTCTCCTCCTCCATATTCCTCTCGCCAATCATGGATAATTTTATATGCCTTATAAAGTTTCCATACAATATGAGAGTTAAAGTTAGGAAGGAACTCTTTGAATATCTTTTGGATCTCGCAGCCTCTTTTCATCCAAAAGAGTTTGCAGGCCTGCTGAGAGAGAAAAATGGGGTATTTGAGGAGGTTTTATTTTTGCCAAAGGGGTTCTTTGGAACAAAGTCGGTATACTTTGATCTAAATCTCTTGCCTCATGATGAAACTATTAAAGGAACTGTTCATTCTCATCCCTCTCCTTATCCTTATCCTTCTAAAGCTGATTTGGACTTTTTCTCCAAGTTTGGGGGAGTTCACATAATAATAGCATTTCCCTATACTAAGGAAAGTACAAAGGCTTTTAGAAGCGATGGAACAGAATTGGATATTGAAATAGTCCCCTAGATTTTAGGTTGCATAATTCCTCTCTTTTTGAGCTCTTCATAAGCTTTTCTCAGAACTTCACGGATCTTATATCTTTTATTAAGACCACCCAACTTCATTGCAGCCTTTCTTAGGCTTCCCTCATTCAAAAATAACTTTAGAAGGGCTACTTCTTCGAAACTTAAGTTGTCCAAGTGCTTTAGGGCTAGCTCTGCAATTTCAATTGGGTTATTTCCTTCATATGGGAAATCTGCTGAAAGAATTGGCTTGTCTAAGAGTTTTATCATCTCAAACTCCACAATTGTTGCAGGAGAATCAGGTCTAACGAACTTGTAATGTTCCTTGAGTGCTTTTATGAGTTCTTCTTTATTTCTAAAACCATCTTTTCTAGCATCCTCGTCAGTTAACTCCTCGACTTTTTTAGTTTCGACCCTAATAATTCTTGCTTTTCCCAAAACGTAACCTCCAGCGTGCACAAGAACCTCTTCTCCAGGCTTTAGGTTTATCTTCCTTCCCAACCTAATTGTTGCTCTCTTTTTCCCTGAGATTATGTCGTCCTTGTATCTTCCATCAAATTTTAAGTTTTTCATTCTTTATCCCTCCCAAGAACTCTGAACTTTATTGCCAAAACTCCGTACCTATACTCTTTCCACTTCGGATACATATTGTGGAACCTCTTGAGAGCCTTTTCAAAGCTTGGTTTATCTGGAAATATCTTGTCTATCGGCTCTTCTCTAAGTACCTGCCTAAAAGTTTCGTACTTCTTAACCTCCACAACTTCAGCCGGAATTAAGTCATTGAAAATAATTTTGTCCCCTCTCTTAATGTCTTTTAACTGAGGATAAGCCACTCTAACCTCAATTCTTTTCTTTCCACTTTTCACCATCTCAAGATATTCATCCTTTAAATAGAGCCTGTATACTTTCATCGTTTTCTAAGTATCTTTGCCTGTTTTTAACCTATTCGGGTGGAGAGGTCCTCTTCCGAAAGGACGGGATAATTCACACCATTCCAGAAACCTTGAGAATGATCCACCACAAAATGTCTCCAAAGAAGTAACTTGTTAAAAACCCCAGGAACAATGCTGGGGCAAAGGGCATTGCTTTTCTGACTAAAAATTCATTCTCGAGCTTTCCTTCGCTTACTAGCTTTTTGAGCTCTTCAATCTGCTCTTTAGTTAATCCTTCAACACTAAAACCAGCTATCTCTTTTCCACTAATCTGTTCGAATTTCCCACTTTTCAAAACTTCATTGAGCTTTTCAAAGAAGTCTTTCCTATCCCTGACTATTTTGCCTCCGACTTCCAGTATTCTCTCTCCTAGAACTTCTCCTTCTTTGAGCTCTTCAACTCTTTTGACTTTGGTTAAAACTTCTTTTCTTAACATCTTAACTGAGGATAGCAAAAGCTTGAATGCATAGAGGATAATCACTAATCTGAGGAAGAAATATAGGGATGAAAATCCTACAAGATATGTGACGTATACAAGGGATAATACTCCAAGAATATCTCCTATAACCCTAATTTTGCTAAGAAAAGCTATCAACAGAAAGGTAAGAATCCATCTCAAGAGCGGATGTAGCGATATTCCAAGGTTGATGCTTATCACTACAAAGAGAGTAACAGAAAACATTATCCACAAAGACACTTCGAAGACGTTCCTAATGCCTTTAACAAACAGTTCTTTTAAGAGGCTGAGTTTCTTCTTTGCAATAAGTCCTGCAAATGCATACACAAATATTAGGGGGAATATAAGAAGGATCGAATTAAACAGAATCGTTAAGGCATTTAGGGGCAATACTACAGCATACGGAGCTTTGTACTTGGCAGATTCTGGGGCATAGGGGAGAAGGGATGAAAATGCTGCAAGAATTAGCACGTCACCACTAGCCCATCCTCCAGTATAATAAAGGAGGGATCCTACGGCAAAACCTAAGAGCAATCCAATAATTCCAGAAAATGCAAGAATTAGATCCTCGTTTTTTATTCCCAGGAAGAAATAGTATAGAATTCCAGCCTCTACAATGGGTATGTATGGACCTTTTACCTCATAATTACATCCCTTCCTCTTACACCACCACTTTGATAGGAGTGAAAAGCTTGGAAAAAAGCGTTCCTCGTATATGTAGCTTGTTTTAATGTCCGTATAAGATGTAAGAATCCCAACTAATATTCCCAGAATCAGAGGAATTATCATGAATTCACCTCCACTAAAGCGACTCTAGAAGTCTTTCTCTTATGACTTTTGTGTACTCCTCAACATAATTTGTTAGAGTTCTCATGCTATCAACAACTACGTTAAGCACTATGGCCACCAAAATCAGAACTGCAGCCAGCATGAGGAGATATTCAATGGCAGTTTGAGCTCTTTTCATGGGGCCCTCATTAAAAGTTGTTCACAAAATAATTTAAGGCTTTTGCTGTTTAAGTGAGAGGGGAGTTAAAGATGAAGCTCATAAAGCAGGGGGCTGAAGCAAAGATATATCTTGCAGACTTTTCCGAATTATACTATGATCTTCCCATCAAGGTGATCGTTAAGGAAAGGGTCTCGAAAAGATATAGGATTCCTGAAATCGACATAAAACTCAGAAAAGAGAGAACAATAAGAGAAGCTAGAATACTCCATAGAGCTAAGAAAGCTGGTGTAAATGTTCCCTACGTGTTTGAAGTTGATACCAAGAACATGATAATAGTTATGGAGTTCATAGAGGGGGAGAGGCTCAAGGAGCTTTTGGAAAAACTTCCCATAGAAGAAAGGTTGGAGATATGTAAGGAAATTGGCAGGGTCATAGGAAAGTTACATGAGGCAGGTATTGTCCATGGGGATTTGACGACCTCCAATATGATAATGAGAGATGGAAAAATTTACCTCATAGACTTCGGGTTAGCTGAGTTTGACGATACTTTAGAAGCCCAGGGTGTTGATCTTCACTTGCTGAGGAGAGCAATGGAGAGTACTCACTACAGCTGGGTTGAAGAGGGATTTAAAGCTGTTCTAAGAGGATATGAAGAGGTAAGGGGGAAAGAGAAGAGGCGTGAGATTGAGGAAAAAATCAAGGAAATTGAATTGAGAGGGAGATATAGGGAGAGAAGCTGGATTACTTCCTAAATTTTTTAAGTATTCTGTTCATTATCATTTTTTCTTCTCCTCTTCCCTTTCTAGCAAGTCTTTCTACTATTAATTCTGGCGTACTTCTTCCAATAACTCCAAATTTTGGCTGTCTATCAACTATTAGATTCAAGTTTTCGTCAAGGCCTTTCGCTTCTATTCCATCCACCCTCGCAAAAGGAATCTCTCTTTTCAAATCTTCTCCTAAGTGAGAGACAATTACGACGAAAAATCCCTTCTCATAAGCTATTTTCAGGAGCTCTGCCAATATCTTCGCGGCAGCTCCAGGCTCAGTTATTGACTCAAATTCATCAATTAGAATTAGCTTTTTTCCTTTTCCTTTAATTGCCCTTACCAATCCTTTTAGAGACGTTTCAAAGGCTCCTGCTCCATAAACACTTCTCTTTCTCTTAAAGAAAAATATTTCATCTAAAACTGTAAACCAGGCTTTTTTTGCAGGAACTGGAAAGCCCATATGGGCCAATATGACAATCTGGGAGATGAGCTCAAGGAGAGAAGTTTTACCTCCGCTGTTAGCCCCTGTCAAAATTACAATGTTTGCTTCTTCAACTCCTGGGAAGTTACCATAAGACTTCCCTACGAAATAACTTACTGGTTGTGGGTTTTCTATGAACAGATTCCTACCTTCAATAAACCCGATCCCTTCTTCAACAATTTCTGGAAACACAAAGTCTCTTGTGAATTTTTTAACCACAAGCAAAAAGTATAATTCGTAGGCTTTTTGTATCTCTTCTTTTAGTTTTTGCAGATGGGGCAGGATTTTTTCTACAGTTTCTCTGCTTTTAAGATAAAATTCTATCTTAAATTCTCTCTCTAGCTCTCTTTTAAGGGCTTCTATCTGCTCTGGAGGAACTTCTACTGGGAAATCTCTAGGAAAAATCTCTACACTAATTCCCAGAACATCGGAAATTTCCTTTTCCGCTTTATTAATCTCCTCTATGATTTCGTCATTAAGAGCTGAGAACTTATGAAAAAGATATTCCAGGTTTCCAGCTCTTAAGGCTTTCATAAATTCCACAAGATCTCTGCCGCTTAGGGTTAACTTAAATCTCTCAAGCTTTTCTTCAATTTTCCTATTGAGTTCCTTTTCTTTCTCAACGATTATTTCATCTAGATTTTCGAGAATTTCCATTTTCTTAAAAATCTCTTCTATCTCTTTTAAAGAAATCAAAATTTTATCGGCCGCTCCTCCTGGGAAAACTTTTGAAAGTGCTTCAAGAACGTCCCTATTTTCCCACAGGGGAATTATATAAAGCTCTGGGGCAATATGGGAAGGCTTTACCTCAACCTCAATTCCATACCCAATCGTGCTTAAAATAAGAGGATAATCTTCAATTTCAGAGGGATCAGAAGTTACTGGGCATAAGTCAAGCTTTTCTGCTTCTTCTACTTCCTCATCGGAGACCAGCAAAATTCTATCATGAAAAAATTCTCTCCTAAATCTAATTGGCCTTATTGAAAGGAGATATTCTTCTAAGTCATCTCTCACATTTTTTAAGCCTTCTTTTAAGTAATTTTGCCTTTTTATAATTTCCTCTCTATCACTTGTCGGTTCAAATTTTTTAAGAAATGTCCTGGCCTCCCCTAATTTAATCATAGACTCTAGCCGGGAGAGTAACCTCTTGTAGACTTCTCTGGCATCCCCCCGCAACTTCATATCATATCCCTCGGGGGAAGTATAATTCCTAGCTCAGTTATAATCCCTCTTATAAATTTCCAGGGAGTTATGTCAAACAAAACATTTCTAACTCTACTTCCTTCCCTATACAAAGGTCTCTCCACGAGTTCTACTTCCTTGGATGTAATCTTTTGGTGAAACTTGTAGGTTTCGGCAGCAACATAAAATGGAACTTCACTTTCATAACAGGAGATGGCAAGTAAATAAGTTCCAGCTTTATTCACAACGTATCCATCTTTTGTCACAGTATCTGCTCCAACGATTGCCAGTGTTGCATCCTTAGCAAATAATCCAAGTTGGGCATCTGTTATAATTTCAACTTCAATACTTTCATCTTGCAGGGCTTTTGCTAAATATAGGCCCTCGTAATCGGGAGCACTTTCTGTGAGTATAACCTTAAACTGCTTCCCTCTTCTCTTGGCAGTTTTTAGAATTTCAAAGACAGCTGAAGAATAAGAGTGGGTTATTATGACATCCCCACTATCTATTAGTTGGGCTCCAATAGAGGCAATTTCCTTCTTAGCTTCTTCCGCTCTTTTTATGAACTCCTCAGCTCTTAGTTTTACCACTTCTCTGTCGTTTGTTATTGGAATAAACATTGCAAGATTATAGAGGGAGGCCATCGATGGATTAATTTCAAGGATTTCTCTTTTCAACTCTATTATTCCTTCCTCTAGGGAAGTTTCATCTAACTCTTCGCTGAGTAATATAAAGGCTTCAGCTCCCTTTTTGGCCATCCAGCTAGCTCCTCTTATTTTCTCGTTCTTCATCTCCTCAAGTATCTTTACAACTTTCTCTGGAAGCACTACCAGCCCTCCCTAAATTCGATTCCCTTACTCTTCATAAATTCTACTGCCTTTTTTATGGTATCTTCGTCTTGAGCAAATATTATGATTCCAATGAACTTCCCAAAACCTTTTGGGGAGGAGTGTATCTTTACATCGAAAATCTTTATAGTTTCTTCTAAAATTGGTGCCAATTTGCTTTCATCGGTTATCTCAGCAAGGTATTTCTTCTGAACGAATTTCTTTGATCCAATTCTTGGTAAAACTTCCTCTTCAAGCATCGCCTTCATTTCTCTTGGCATGCCTGGGAGCACAAAGATTTTAGTGCCTCTATATTCTATATAGGCCCCAGGTGCTGCCCCAACAGAGTTTTTCAATGGAATGGCTCCTTTGGGAAGGTAAGCCATCTTTTTCCTTGCATCATTCAGCGTAGGATCATCAATTAGCCCCTCCCTATATAATCTCTCATAAAATTCCTTTATTTCCTCTAAGCATTTTTCACAGAGCACTAATTCTTTTCCCAGCGCCTTAGCGACGGCCACCATTGTAACGTCATCGTGAGTTGGCCCGAGGCCTCCCGAAATAATAAGAACATCGGGTTTTCTGTTAAGGGATTCTAAAATTACAGACCTTATATCCTCCACGTCATCGCCAACAGTAGTTATTCTCTTAACGAGGTATCCTCTCTCCGTTAATTTCTTCGCTATGTGTGCTGAGTTGCTGTTTACAGTATTCCCTGTTAAAAGTTCATCACCTACGGTAATTATTTCCGCGAACATTGGTTCTCCCCAGGAATTGTTTTTATCAAGAGTTTATTAGATTTTGACGTGCGTTGATGAACATTTATGTTCACATGATCATAACAGAAAAATTTATATGTATCATCACCAGTGATACATTATGAGACTTTGGTGTATGGAGGTGATCACGTGAACATAAAGAAATTAACACCCCTCCTAACTCTATTACTGTTTTTTATAGTACTAGCAAGTCCAGTAAGTGCAGCAAAATACTTGGAGCTTGAAAAGGGAGGAGTTATAATGCAAGCATTCTATTGGGATGTTCCAGGGGGAGGAATTTGGTGGGATCATATAAGATCGAAGATTCCTGAATGGTATGAAGCTGGAATCTCTGCAATATGGCTACCTCCACCAAGCAAGGGGATGAGTGGAGGATATTCAATGGGCTACGATCCCTATGATTACTTTGATCTCGGCGAGTACTACCAGAAGGGAACTGTAGAGACGCGTTTTGGATCAAAAGAAGAACTAGTGAGATTGATACAAACTGCCCATGCCTATGGAATAAAGGTAATCGCCGATGTAGTTATAAACCACAGGGCTGGTGGTGACCTAGAA
Source organism: Pyrococcus sp. (assembly GCF_030153625.1). Classification (NCBI taxonomy): domain Archaea; kingdom Methanobacteriati; phylum Methanobacteriota; class Thermococci; order Thermococcales; family Thermococcaceae; genus Pyrococcus; species Pyrococcus sp. The sequence goes on from NZ_JASKLM010000011.1 coordinate 11,821, forward strand.
TGGAACCCCTTCGTTGGAGATTACACATGGACAGACTTTTCTAAAGTTGCCTCAGGGAAATATACAGCTAACTATCTGGACTTCCATCCAAACGAGCTTCATTGTTGTGACGAAGGAACCTTTGGAGGATTTCCAGATATATGTCATCACAAAGAGTGGGATCAGTACTGGCTATGGAAGAGCAATGAGAGTTATGCTGCTTATTTAAGAAGCATAGGATTTGATGGTTGGAGATTTGACTATGTTAAGGGCTATGGAGCTTGGGTTGTCAGAGACTGGCTTAATTGGTGGGGAGGTTGGGCAGTTGGAGAGTACTGGGACACAAATGTAGATGCACTACTAAGCTGGGCATATGAGAGTGGTGCAAAGGTCTTTGACTTCCCGCTCTACTATAAAATGGATGAAGCATTTGACAATAACAACATTCCAGCATTAGTCTATGCCCTACAAAACGGACAAACTGTAGTTTCGAGAGATCCATTTAAGGCAGTAACTTTCGTTGCCAATCATGACACAGATATAATATGGAACAAGTATCCAGCATATGCGTTCATATTGACATATGAGGGACAGCCAGTAATATTCTACAGGGACTTTGAGGAATGGCTGAACAAGGATAAGCTAATTAACCTCATTTGGATCCATGATCATTTGGCAGGAGGAAGCACAACAATTGTCTACTACGACAACGATGAGCTCATATTTGTGAGAAATGGAGATTCTAGAAGGCCTGGGCTTATAACTTACATTAACTTGAGCCCTAACTGGGTTGGTAGGTGGGTATACGTTCCAAAGTTTGCAGGGGCTTGTATTCATGAATACACTGGAAACCTAGGAGGATGGGTAGATAAAAGAGTAGATAGTAGCGGATGGGTATACCTAGAGGCACCACCTCACGATCCAGCTAACGGCTACTATGGGTACTCCGTATGGAGTTATTGTGGTGTTGGGTGACTTTTTCTTTTTTCTTTTTAACAATGGGAGAAGTGCAAATACTGCGACAATTCCTGGGCCGCATACAGGAGTTTCTGGAGCGGCTTCATTCAATATTACTGTTTTATTTCCAATTCCATACAACGTGACATTTGTTGGTTGGAGAGGTTCCCAGGGAAGTCCCTTATATAGTTGAACTGTAAAAGTTTTGTTTCTGGGGAGGGGAACCACGGCAAAGTAGTGTCCCGTTGGAGATTTCAAGAGGGGTCTCGGCTCTGAGAGTTCTGGTATGTTCCCCTTGACCCAAAGGTAACCAGTGTAGTTTCCTTGTAGGACTATTAGTGCTGGGATATCATTGCTAGAATAGTACCTAAGCTTAACCTCATTGCTTCTAGTTCCATTAACAACAACCCAAACAGGAATCCACGCATTCATAGTTTTAATCTCGGGAACCTCTACAAGGATGGAATTTTCTTCTTTCTCAATAATTCTTGCTCTCCTACCTCCTATATACACCTTGATGTTTCCATTGAGGCCTGCTCCGGCTATAAGGATTTTTTGCCCAGGTTGGGCTATGTATGGAGTTATAGATCCTATGAGAGGGGTTTTCTGTTCTTCCTCTACATGAAAGACATAAAATGAATATCTGGGTAGCTTTATCTCACCCTGACCTTCTTTAACTTTGAGAATTGCTCCTTCGATGATGTCTATGTATGTTCCATCTGTCCAGTTTAGGGAAATCGTGATGTTTTTGTCTGGCCCTTTGTTTAGAGCAACTAATATCTTGTGGCTTCCAAACTTTCTCTCAAATATCCATGTGTTGTAGTCCACATATACGGTTCTGAAATCACTATAAGCAAGGGCATCGTTGACTTTTCTTAGCAATGAAAGCTTTCTTATAATCTCAGCAGCCTTAGTAGAGTTATCAAAAACCATCATTGGTCTGTTGTAGGGGTCTCCCTTCCCTTCCTTACTCACTAAATAGCTTTCATCTCCATAATATATAACAGGAATTCCTGGGAGTGTCATTACTAATCCGAGGGCCATGTGGTACCTGTCTTTGTTTGGGTTCATGTTCAGGAACCTAACTAAATCATGGCTGTCTAAGAAGTTCAACTGCTTGTTGGGATAAACGAACAAACTGTAATACTCCTCTAACATCTTTGCTAGCTGCTCAAAACTTCCTCCATATGCAAAAGTTCTCGCAATTGATTCTCTAATTGGGATATTTAAGAGGGAAGATACATTTGAGTACCTATAGAACTCATAGAGGTCAAACGTTTTGTCAGGAGTGTTTGCAAAGTATTCTCCGTAGATAAAGAGTGGTTCATCTGAGATTTGATATAGGTAAAGGTAGAAGGTTTCAAGCCATCCCAGCTCTATATGCTTAACAGCATCAATTCTAAATCCACAAGCGCCATTTTTCACGAATAAAGCTGCCCCTTCTTTAAGATAATTATCCACAAAGTCATTCATTTGGTTGAAATCTGCCAATCCAAAAAGATTTGCGTACTTAAGCTGAAAGCCAAACCAATCGTTTATGTTGCCATTGTGGTGATAGATGTTTTCCAGGCTCGCAGTATAGGGATTTCTTGTGGCATTTTTTCTGTCTTCATAGTAGTTAGTCACTAATGTTCCATTATCGTACAAAGCTCCAAACTCCCCATCAGTTGCTGGATTTGAATGGTTGGGGACATAGTCTACTATTATGCAAATTCCTCTTTTCTTAGCTTCTTCTACTAACCTTCTAAAGTCTTCCCAGGTGCCAAAGTGCTCGTCTATCCTTTTGAAGTCTCTTGGCCAATACCCATGATAAGGAGCGCTTCCACCTGCCATTCTGTTTATGTTGTCGTTTAATGGTGAAAGCCATATCATTGAAACACCTAGACTCTCTATATAGTCAAGTCTCTCTATGATGCCTTCAATGTCTCCTCCCCAATAGAGCCTGTAGTTTTTCTTCTCTGGATCATAGAAGGGTTCGTTATTTGTTGGGTTTCTATCGTAAAATCTGTCCACCATTATTTGATATATAACACTTCTCTCTGGAACATAATAGGCTGCGACCTGGGAAAAATAGAGTACAAGAATTGTAAAACTTATTATCAGCTTTCTCATGTTATCACCTTTAGTGATACAGAAAAAATAGGAATTTATGTTTTTCTGTTATAAAGAAGAGAAAGATTAAGAATCACCTACTTTCAATGTACACACCTACAGGAACTTTTGTATTACAATTGCCAACAGAGTATGTATACTCACTAACTCCTAGGTAAATGTACTCCTGAATATTTTTGCCTGTTCCAAAAAGCTCTCCATAGTTTTTGATGCCACCATACAAGACAAGAGAACTCGAATGAGAGTAATGCATCCCAACACTTAAGCCTGCAGCCCAGGGAGGTATAGTGCCTCCGCTTAAAGCCACTGCAAGGGCGCCTACTGGAAGACCTATTCCAAATTCTGTTGAACATGAACCTGAAGCCTCTGAGATTAATAGTGCTAGGGGTTTTGAGTCACCCACATTAAGAGTAGTAGCGTACTTAAGAGTTGTTCCACTGTAAATTTTCTCCATAATATTTGAATCTGGTAACCCTTTAGAACTACCTCCAACAATCTCATTGTTTCCAGTAGTTTTTATTGCGTTAATTCCTTCTTGAATTCTCTCTTCGCCTGTGGGGACGCAGTTGTTTAGGCTGGCTGTACAATAGTATTCCTTTTCATGTAGATGATAAGGTTTTGCATATATGTAAATGTAACCTTTTTCATTAGGTCCAAGCACTATACTTTCGGCAAAATAAAATTTACCATAGATTGTGGGAAATCCATTACTGTATATATCTAAACTTGGAGTGTCATACTTTTCGGAGAGCTTGTAGCCATATGCAACTGTAACATCAAAGTTTGTATACTCTTCCCTGCTAATGTCTACCCAAGCATTGATTAGTCCCGATGAAGAATACTTATTATCTACAATCAGTATGGGAATTTTTATGTAATCATTAGGTCTCCAAGAACGACTCCAATCGACTTTCCAGTAATAAAACTGTTTGTTAGACCCTTGAATGGATGCTGTTCTATTAGATGGAAGTTCGCTGGAGGGTAGTTTGTGAATATTTACCTTAACTATTTTTTTGAACCCCTTTCTCATGTCCTTGATTTCATAATTCACTATAGTGAATCCTCTGTAGAGCTTTTTATTTTCGTAATCAAGTACCCATACTGATATAACAAAAGATGTCCCAATTTCTTCAGAGTATTGTTCTACCCATTTCGAGATAACACTTTGGATCTTCTGGTCAGCTACAGAGATCTTAATTATATTTCCAGAGTCCCAAAACTTTAGTATGGTAGGTTTTTTGAGAGTTCCATAGTAAATAGTCTTATACACTTCGTCTGTAGGGACTAGAGCATCTATCTGCACCTGAACTTCTACGTTTTTTGATATTTTTGTTAAAGGAGTTCCATTTTCGTCTACGAGTATAAATTGCAATTTTGGAAACTTGAAAGCCCCTGCTAAGTATCTCTCTCCTAACAAGCTTAGTAATAGGAAAAATAATACAACTAATACTAATAGTTTTTTCTTGGGCATTATTCTTCTCCAATGTACGTTTGTACTAATAATCCTATTTAAGACTTTTGATAATAATCCTATAATTAACGAAAGGTGTTGTAGGAGTTGTATATGTACTAAGCTAAGTTGACATAAAAAAGAGGAAAAAGATAAATCCTTTAATTCCTATTTATCTATATGACCCAGGTATACAAAGCAAAATTTGGAACTCCAAACAGAGGATGGGTTATAATAGTTCACGGATTAGGAGAGCACAGTGGAAGGTACTCAAAACTGGTAAGCATGCTTGTAAATGAAGGATATGCAGTCTATACATTTGACTGGCCAGGTCATGGAAAGAGCCCAGGAAAAAGAGGTCATACAAGCGTTGAAGAAGCAATGGAAATAATAGACTTTATCATAGAGGAGATAAACGATAAACCTTTTCTCTTTGGCCACAGCCTCGGAGGATTAACAGTGATAAGATATGCAGAAACAAGGCCAGAAAAGATTAGAGGAGTTATTGCCTCCTCCCCAGCTCTGGCTAAGAGCCCAAAAACACCCTCTTTTATGGTTGCACTTGCAAAAATTCTTGGAGTCTTGCTTCCAAGCTTAACACTCTCCAATGGAATAGATCCCAATCTTCTCTCAAGAAATCCAGATGCTGTAAAAAGATACATAGAAGATCCCCTGGTTCATGACAGAATTTCTGCCAAACTGGGAAGGAGCATATTCAAGAACATGGATCTTGCTCACAGAGAAGCCCACAAAATTAAAGTTCCAGTTCTACTCTTAGTTGGGACTGGGGATGTTATAACTCCTCCAGAAGGAGCTAGAAAGTTATACGGGGAAATCAAAGTGGAAGATAAGGAAATTGTAGAGTTCGAAGGTGCATACCATGAGATATTTGAAGATCCAGAATGGGGAGAAGAGTTTCATAAAAAGATAGTTGAGTGGATAAAGAAGCATTGAGAGGGGAAGTCAGGCGACTGTTTATTCATCACTAGCTCAGCACTCGGCAAACTCATCATCCCCTCCTGCAACACCTTGTTTTTGTTTTTTATAACATTTACTGAGTCGAGAATAAGCCTCTAGATTGAACAGAAAAATGTATAAAAACAGCTAGAGATGCTGGATTGGAGTTTCTGCACCACAAGCTTCACACTTAAGGAAGTGGAACCTGTCCCTTTTAATTATCTTCGTATCAGGAGAGCCACATACTGGACAGATAACATACTCTTTTATGTACTTCTTTAGCTTGTTTGCTATTAAATATGGCGTGAATCTACCCTGAAGGACTACTCTTCTACCTTCAAGAGTTCCAGCTGTAGCTATTTCTCTAAGCAAGAACTTGAGCAAGTGCTGTGGATCTCTGTTTAGAGCATCCGCAATATCCTTGAAGTTCTCGATTATAGTCTTATTACCTTCAATAGTTACGAGAGCTCCTGGGACTTCAAAACGTGACTTGTGGTGTTTAACGTTCTCAGGTAACTCTTGGTATGCCTTTTCAAGGAGCTTTTCATAATCGTAATAGTCAATTTCCATTTACCTCACCCCCACATCTAGCTGTTTTTCCTACTATATAAATCAGACGGTTTTGTAGTAACCACTCTCTGGCATATATATTTGACCCTTCTCCAAAAGTTTTTCAAGGATTTCTCTTGCTTCCTGCTTCTCTATTCCTGCTTTCTTTGCTTCTTCTAAGATATCATTAACGTGGGCGCCTCTTTCGCTGGTCTTCTGAAGCTTTTCAATGATATCCAGTATTTTCTCTATTTTACTGAGCTTTCTTGCGCTCTGACCTAATTCTAGAATTGTCACGTCAATTTGCCCGGTCTCATCCATTGCAATTTGCTTTAGCGTGTATTCCATCAGTTTTATTGCTTCTCTTGCATCTTCCCTTGTTACTATTGGGCTTAGCCTCATCCTTGCATGAGCTTCGCTTAATCTAATGAGGGCCTCGAGCTGTCTAGCTGTTATTGGGATTGGTGGTATCCCCTCTTCTTCTCCCTTTGTCTTCTTTACACTCTTTCTCATTCTCACATAGTACTTCTCTATCTCTTCCATAGCTTCTTCACTTATAACGGGATGAATATTCTTCCTTGCATAAGCGATGTACTTCCTTAGAATTTCATGAGGTATTTTTGGGGCCACGACTTTACTTTCTCCCCTTCTGACCCTTAAGATGTGTCTGGCAACTTCACTGTCAATTTTGTCATCGGGCTCATCAATTAACACAAATATTAGGTCAAATCTACTTAGAAGTGTAGGGGGAAGGTCAATTTGCTCGAATGGATTTTTCATTCTATTAAATCTTCCCTGTTTCGGATTTGCAGCCGCAATGACTGTAGTTCTAGCGTTTAGAGTTGCCGTAATCCCTGCTTTTGAAATGCTTATTGTCTGTTGTTCTAAGGCTTCATGTATCACGCTCCTATCCCTGTCGCTCATCTTGTCGAGCTCGTCGATTAGAGCATAACCCCCATCTGCAAGGACTAAAGCTCCCGCCTCCAAAACCCATCCTCCCGTGAACTCATCCCTAACTGCTGCAGCAGTATTGTGGACTACAAAGCCATTTGCTATGAAGCTGTGAGAACCTTCAACTGTAAGGTCATAAACGTAGGGGTATGGACTTTTGATAATCTTTACAGATTCTACTCTTTCTGGTATCAAATCTGAGGAGAGTATGACCTTTAGAGTGTTAACTTTTTCCTTAATTTTTGCCTCTTCTTCCGTAACTTCACTTAAAATCCACGCAAGTTTATTGTAGAGTTTTTCATCTTTTATTTCCTGGGCAATTTTCACAAGTTCACTGTAAGTTGCTCTTTCACGATTTATTTCTTCTCTTAAGCCCTCTGGGAGCTCTACTGGAACTGTCCCTATATCGAGTTCTCCTTTTTCATGGAGGGAACTGTAGACATCCTCTTCACTGGTTCCATAGAACTTAGATATTTCAGCTATAAACTCTCTAAATAGCTCCACTTCATGGGTCACGACGCTAACGTTGTACCCTAAGATTTTCTGGATGTACTCCCTTCCAATGATGACTTTTCCTGTCTCATCTACCGAGGAAACTATTCCAAGCCTTAGCAATAAAATCTGTAGCCTCTTTGCCATATCTTTATCGACTTTAATGACCGCTGTATCTCCGACGAGTCTTCCGACTTTGTCAAATATTCCCTTTAGATAAGCGGAAATTGTCCTCTCAGATGAACTAAAGAACTCCAAAGGATCGGAAAGGGACAGTCCACGCTTGTATGCAAGCTTTTCATCTAAAGTTTCTTGTTTCCCATTGATATGTAACTTTTTAACCGTTAGGACGTAATCTCCAGGTTTTATTTTTCCAGCTTCTTTCCATTCAAGTGTCCCATTGAAGGTCAGAAGTTTTGTCTCAGGAGTTACTGTTATCTCTTTTCCAGTAATGGTCTTTATTGTAACTAATTCTTCTGGGGATTTTAACTTCCAAACCTTGCTAACAACTGAAGGTTTGACTTTCCCTGTTACTAAATCTAGGGATATTCCTCTTCCCAGGTAAGGAGCATAGAAAATCCCACTTGAGTATTCTAGGAAGCCTACTTCTCTTCCCCATTCTTCCGTTAGCTTTCCTATTTCTTGAACTTTGTCATTCACTACCACTAAAGAATCGGGAGCTACACAAAGACCTGCTGCGGAACTACTTTTTCCTGAAGTGTAAATGGCCCTAGGAGCGAGGTTTGCCACATACCTTAAAATCTGGCTCTTTGCAACTCCTGGGTCTCCGACCAGGAGGACATGTATATCTCCTCTAAGCCTAGTTCCATCAGGTAACTTTCTTGAAACTCCTCCAAACAGGGCAAGTGCTATTCCCTTCTTGACTTCTTTGTATCCATATATGGCAGGAGCTATTGAATCAACTATTGCATCTACTATGTCTTTTCTTTTTGCTAGCTCCTTTATTATCTGCTCCTCTTCTGGAGAAATTTCTAATTCTTGTATCTCTTTACTAACAGGTTCAATGTGATTTACCTCGAGGATTTTTCTAAATATTGGAGTTTTCTCTCTCTTTTCAAGAACGACTCTCAAAATTCCTGTTACAATAACTCTGTCTCCTGGGAGGGCTACATCCACTATGTCATCAAGCAGAATACCATCGATAAACCTTGGCATTTCTCCTCCTTTTAGGGTTTCTGGTCTATCCTGAATCCTAAAGCTCTGGAAGTTTACGAAGGAGCTCTTGTTAACATCTAGTTCTATATTTTTGCTTCCACATTGTTCGCACTTCTTAACTTTTTCAAGGCTTTCATAGGGTTTTTGAGGCACTATCATTTCATGACCGCAGTCCTTACATACGAAAACTGCCACAGAGACAAAGGGCTTAATTTCTCCTACTCTCGTCACGATTCCTTCTACTTGAATTAACTTGTTGATGTGCTCTGCCCCAATGTCTTTGACCATTAGGGTTTCTGGCAAATTATAAAACCTTGCGTGTATTTTTCCCACGTCTTCTCTTTGGAAGTCTTCTCGTAATACAATCTGGATTGCATCTTCTGCGGCACTTATTCCTTCTTCGGGGTTCTCTATAACTTCATGAGCTAGCTCTGAGTCAAAGGAATTTAGGTGCATCCAGTCTATTGCAACAGACCTCTTGGGTGTTATTGTAAGTAAATCAGTTATTTTACCTCTGTATACTGGGTTACCATCTTCGTCTGTATACTCCCTAAGGAAGTTTGCAAATCTCTCAATCATCTCCTCCCTGTCCACGCTAATCACCTATCCACTCTCTCCTTATTTTAGAGATCTCAAGGTATATTCTCTTTTCAGCTGGGGATAATCTCGCTAGAATTTCCATACTGTTTGGTCTAAGCCTCACAGCCTCTAGTATCTTTTTAAATCTTATCTCTTTCAGAGTCTTATACTTCTTCTTTAGATTTGCTAACTTTGTGACCTTAGTTTGTATTGTTTCTATGTTGTCGACCTTCTCTTGGATGTACTTTTCTAGATAATAGATGTAAAATTCAGCTTTTTCGTACAGTCCCTCTGGTATTGGAGTCAATGGGAGGTTTTTCTTTTCTTCTGATAACACTCTATCGATCTCTCCTATGACTTTATCAGCTTCATCGATTATTTCAACTACTCCACTCTCCCACAATTCCTTGGCTTTCCAATCTTCTAGCAGTATCATATCTCCTTCATTCCAATTCTCAAACTTCTTGAGTACTTTTACTGGAATCAATACCTTACCCGTGAACATGATTACTCCCCCAATACTTGAATGACATTAGAGAAAATAGGGGTTAAAAAATCTAAGTGAGGTCGCCGCATGTACAATAATGTTCATACGCTAAAGTTTCAAGGTCTTCAAATCCTACTCCTGTCTTTGCTGAGAGGTACAAAACCCTTACTGGAGGAGAAAGTTCGGGGAAGACTTGACACATTTTATAAGCTAAAAGTCCTTGAGTTGAGACATCAAATTTTAGCTTCGTAGTTAGGTACTCTATATCTTCAAAATACTTTTTATGTCTTTCAAATTCTTTTTCAGATAAAAGGTCTACCTTATTTAATGCTGGCACTGTTGTTGCTCCTAGTCTTAGGTCTATTAGGAGAGAGAAAAATCTTACGAAACAGTAGTCGTGAGGTCTCTTGAGGATTTCTGGATCGGAAAGGTAAACAACTAAAGGATATGGTAAGTTGTTCATTAGTTTGACTCCAAATTCATGGAAAATAAAAGTCTCCATCTGTCCAGGAGTATCGATTAAAACATAGTCATTGGACTTCTCCAACTCCAAAATTTTGTTTATGTAATGTTCCACTCTTGTCAATAGCCTATCATAGCTTTCGACTATTGCTCCATTTGGTCCATATCCTTCTTTCATTAAATCTCTGACTGTTATAAAATCTCTTACATCTATATCAGGCTTATATGGAAGATTTTCGACTCCTGTATCCAAGTTAACGTAAGCTACTCTGTAGTTTTCCTCTAAGTATCTTCCAAATGCTCCAGTTAGAGTAGTTTTCCCACTTCCCGCGGTTCCTAAAAATGCTATTATCATTGGTTTCTCCCCATTCGTTAGGTAGCCCTAACAAGTTTAAAGCTTAACTAGTACATGACTCTCGCTTTAAGGCCTGCAAGTTTTTCAATTTCTTCTGCAAGCTTAACAAAAGCCTTGGCTCCTTTACTTTCGGGCTTATACTTAACTGCTGGAATCCCTTCTAAGGTTCCTTCTCTAATGGCTGGATCTTCTGGAATTACAGCAAGGAGTGGAACCTCCATTACATCTTCTGCAGCTTCTGGGGGAATATCCCTATCACTTCGGCCATATCTATTTAAAACAAATCCTAGAATTGCCAATCCAGCTTTTTTCAGGACTATTCCAACCTTCATTGTATCGGTAAGACAGGAAATCTCGGGATTAGTTACAAGGAGTGCCTCTTCTCCGCTAAGCATTGCACTCATTGCATCTAGTTGAAGTCCCGCTGGACAGTCAATCAGAATAAAATCAAATTTGTCCTTAAGAGACTTTATTACCTCTGGCAACTTTCTCGGATCAGCTTTTAAAACATGTTCCCAGTCTACAGCGCCTGGAAGTACATAGACGTTATCAAATTGGGTCATATATATTGCATCTTCCACATTAGCTTCTCCAGCGAGGACATCATGAAGAGTAACATCAGGATCATCTACCCCTAAAACTAAGCTTAGATTAGCCATTGTTAAATCTCCATCGACCGCAAGAACTTTTCTTCCACGATCTCCTAATGCTACTGAGAGATTTGCAGTTACCGTAGTTTTTCCAGTACCTCCTTTTCCTGAAACTATCGAGATTATCCTCCCCATTTAATGACCTCCAAATGTTATATCTTCCCTACGAATTTTAACATTTTTGTGCTAACGTTTTTAGTTTGCCATCGAAACGTTAAGTTTTTAAGCTAAGCAGTGAGGCTCTGTTTGTGTTGGGGATAATCTTAGGGCTAATCTCAGCATTTTGTTGGGGAAGTGCCTCTGTCCTAGTTAAAGTTGGGTTAAAGGATAAGAGTCCAGTATATGCTAACGTTATAAGGCTTTACTTCTCCGCAACAACCTACGTATTAATATTTCTGATTACTGGAAGACTTGAGCTATTGGTCTCTTTGCCAATAAAGTACCACATTTTGGCGTTTATTTCTGGTCAGTTTGGCTTTGTTATTGGCGATTATTTTTACTTCTCTGCTCTTAAACGGTTGGGAGTTTCAAGAACAGTTCCAATAACATCCACATATCCTCTTTGGACAATATTGTGGGCATTTTTGCTGGGTAAAGAAATTACAGTGTTAACTGTTATTGGCGCTGTTTTAATCGTTATAGGCATAGTAATTGTTAGGAAAGCAGAGACAGAAGAGAATGTTGATCCTGTAGGTATTTTATATGCCTTCCTAACTCCAATATTTTGGAGCTTGGCGATTATAATTATGGACTGGCTCTCTTCACGGATAGAATCTCTATCCCTAGCAGGACTAAGGATAATTTACGCGGCTGTTGGGATAACTTTCGTCTCTTGGAGGTATCTTCCAGAATTTAAAAAAGCAACAAGAAAAGAACTTTTAGTTCTTAGTCTTGCTGGACTCTTGGGATTAGTTGTGGCTCAGTATTCATTCGTAAAAGGTACTGCATTGGTGGGTGCTGAAATAGTGACTCCGGTTACCGCTATTAACCCAATGATTTCCACATTGTTGGCTATTGGATTACTTAAAGAGCCCTTCAACAAGAAAATATTGATTAGTCTAATCCTAATCATAACAGGAATAATACTAATTAGTCAAGCTTGATTTTCCGCTCAATTTTGACTACGAAAGTCTTTCCACTCTTTTCTCTCTTAATGAGACCCTTATTTTCAAGTTCTTGTATTACCTTGCTTATTGTAGGTCTAGAATAGCCAACTAATTCTGGAAGATCCTCTTGTTTGATTTCCCCTCCATGCTCTAAAATAGCTCTTAATACAGCCTTTTCTTTTTCATTTAGGAGATTTAAGATTTCATTTTGTTGGGTCCTAACTTTTCTTCCCAGGTAGAAGAATATTGGAGCTGATACAACTAGGGTTATTAGAACTCCCTTTAGGAATGAGTATTTACTTTCTTGGGGCTGAGGAGTTGTTGAGGTTTGGGTGTAGAATGGGGGTGGCTCTATGCTTCTCCCAATCCAATAAGTTTCGTATCCTAGCTCCTTTAGAGTATTTTCAACAGTTTCATTTATTCCAAATCCAACTAAAACAACTATCTTTGCATTAAGTTCTTCTAGTCCTCTTAAGGCACTTGGAGAAAGTTGACTTTCCCAGGTCAGAAGGAGGGGATAGTTATATTCCACTGCCAACTCAGCTGCGGCAAGAGTAGAACCATAATCCAAAGCGCTTGCAAGTATAACTGTCTTACTCCCATTTGGATAAAAGTGCAAAGCAAGTTTTTCTGCAGTTTCTGTTCTATCTGCCCCCCCTATTCGGGTTACAATGAACCCCATGTTTTCTAATTCTTTTTCAACTTCTAGACTAATTGCATTAACGTTTCCAACTATTAGAAGTCTCGTTCTCCCTAATTGAATATAAGAGTATAATTGGGCTTTTGTGACTTCATTAAGCTCTTTTGGATTAATTGGTAGAATTGGAATGTTAAAGGAGTGTGAATATGGTAGTGTAATGAGATAGTCAATAAGCTCATCATTTCGAACAAGAATTAAATCGTATCTAGGCTGTTCCTCTCCTAATACTGGTGGAATTAGAAGGAGAAATGATATTACTGTCATAAAGACAATTGCCTTTTTCACTGTATACCCCTCCAGTTACTCGGATTTTATTATTATCTGACGTATTTAAAAGTGTTTATCCTTTAAACACAAAGTTCGAAAGTTTTAAATACCCCACCTAAAAGTGCCAAGTGATGGGTTTGAGAGATCCGCCGTTGGGCGGAAGCTCGATGAATCCCGCTGATGAACATTCCCAGGAGGTGGGAGGAAATGGCGACTTTCAAGCTTGTTATATCCGATCCTAAGAGTGGGATAGCAAAGCAGGTGGAAATTACAGGAGCAGAGACGGAAAAACTCATTGGAAAGAGAATAGGTGATCAGATCCCAGCAAAAGAGCTAAACATAAACTTAAACGAACTGTTTGGAAAAGAATTCCCAGAGGACGTGAAGTTAGAGATAAGAGGAGGAACAGACAAAGATGGATTCCCAATGAGGCCTGACATTCATGGTCCTAGAAGGGTAAGAGTTCTACTCTCCAAAGGGCCAGGATTTAGACCTAAGGAAAAGGGAGAAAGAAGAAAGAAAACTGTGAGAGGGAACACTATTAGCCCCGAAATAGTTCAAGTAAATGTAAAGCTTGTATATTGAATAAAATTTTTAAACTGCTTTTCTATATTTTTCTTGCGCGGCTCAGACCGGCAGATGCCGTAGCAATGGGGCCGCGCTGGACCGGGCTACGTAGAGGTGTTGATTTTGCACGTTGAGATATATCTAATACTCTTACTCTCTTTATTATCCTCCATAATTTTAGTGTTAACATCCAGTAGAGAGGTTATGTACTTATTTGTTATCCCCCTCCTATATTTATTGCTAAATCCGTCATATTACCATCTTGTTCCTATTCTTTCGTTATCTTTTTTCTTAATGCCCAGGCATTCAAGAGAACTTGGGTTTTTGGCATTTGCTCTCCTCTTGTCTTCCCCTTACATTAGAAGTCAACTTAATATCTTCAAATCTCTTGAGCTCTCAGTATTCATGATTTTGCTAGTTATAATTCTCTCGCTTCATTTTTCTGGTTCAAGGTTTAAAACAGCGTTTCTATGGACAATTTCAGGAATTCTAACTGGTTTACTTTCTCCTACTCTTTCGATAGTTGTATTTCTAATACCTTCCATAATTCTAGTATTTCCAGTGTCTCCTTTAAGTTATCTTTATGGGTTTGTTGCAACAATCATAATAATCATTTTAACTGAAATGGGGATATATGAATTTCCTAGTTTAAATTTACCCTCCAACAATTTTTACTTAAGTGCTATCCTTCCAATGATCTTAATAGCTTATTCTCTGGCAACTGAAAAACTAAATATAGTTAAGAAGAGGCAAACATTTGTGCTTATAATGCTTTTCCTATTTTCTTTCCCATTTTTAGGCAATTATGAAGTTGAAGGACTTCTGCTTTTGTCTCTCATTGGAATTAGACTAATAAGCAGTTTCCCAAACTATGATATTTTAGAGGTGAAAGAGGGGAAGATGGTGGCTTAATCTTCAAATTTTATGGCTCCTATTTTTGCGGCCCTTATATATGGCCCAATTTCTTTAATAATTCCTGGTGCGTGAGTGCCCTTCTTCAGAATGAGCATCGTTTCCATAAGTCCTAGCTCTTCTATCCTCCTTACATCTCTGCTGTGTCCTGTCTGTATTAAAGCATTTTCTACATTCTCACTTATTGTTCCTGCTATGAAAAGCTTGTCATGTTTGTCTGTTAGCCATCCTTTAAGCTTTTTTATCCATTTTTCTGTAAGATAAACTTCGATTTCCTGGGCAAGTCTTTCTACTTTCTCTATCCTTACTTCAACTGGTAAGTTATCCACCCATCCAAATTCTCTTATCATTTGTCGGACTGGTTTATCTTCAAATGTCCTCTTTAGCCAGTAGAGAGGCAATAGGGCATCTTTTGGCCTAGGAGTTAAAATTCCAATATCAACATAGACTCCATAACCAACTTTTCCTAAATCAATTAACCTTCCAACAAAAATATCGCCAACATTCACATTTGAAAGAGATCTTGGAATTTCCCCAAACTCTTCTCTAATTAGATTCGCTGATATTTCACTATCTTCTCCTTGCAAAATTATCTTGACCCACTGTTTCTTGGTTATAGCAATCCTCCATTTAACATCCAAATCTCCTAAGAGAGATTTTAACTTCTTATTCAATTTTTCAATTCCACTTCTATCCCCATAGATCTTTTGAGGTATTATAACTTCCATAACTCATCCCTAAACCTTTATTTCTTCTTTTTCCCTGATCTTGACTTTTTTCTTCTTGTTGCTTTTTTTTGGTTTTTCTTCTTTTGGTGGACTTCTCAGTCCGAGTTCAATCTCTAATTCTTCAATTCGCTTTTTGAGTTCTTCAATTATTTTTGAGTTGTCATACTCGTAAAGTATCTCTCCACATATTGGACATTGGAACCCGTACTCAAAGGCCTCGTCAAATGTTAGCTTTGGATGCCCTGGAGTTCCACAGTGATAATAGGTCTCGCTGGTTTCTTCCTGAAGCATCTGCTTTAACTTTTCAAGCTCTTGCAACTTTCTTGTTCTAATAACCTCCGGTAATCTTTTAGTATCAATGCGCCAGTAATAATAATACCAACCAGTCTCGTCATCTCTAACTCTTCTAAAGGTTGCAAGCTTAGCATCGTACAGGGCGTATAAGATTTTTCTCACCGTATTAACTCTTACTCCAGTTAATTCTGCCAATTCCTCATCTGTTGCTTCTCCTTTCTTTTCTAAGGCTTTTACAACTTCTACAGCTTCATCTCCTCCTATATCTCTTGCAATATCTAGAAGCGCTGTATTTTTTTTGTCTCTGCCCATGTTTTAGACCTCCCTCTTTTTGGATCTTTCTTTATATAACTCTCCACACATAAATAAATGTGTTCATTCTGTTATATATACTTTTTCGATGCTAATCAAAAGAATCAAGAAGGGGACTATTTGGTCAAGTATTCATCAACTAACTCCTTTGCTGATGGTTTATAGATTTCTAAAACTTCAATATCTTCTATAACATTTCCTTCTTTAAGTTTTAGTTTAACTTTACCTCCGTAAACCTGCAAATCCAGTAACCCATAAACCACGTCCTCGGCTTCAATTGGACTCTTGAACTTCATTATATACTCCCCATCCTCCGTGATAAGCTTGACCCACCATTCATTTTTTCTCTTGAATGGTCTAGTAACTTTAGGTTTGAACTTTTCAATGATGACTTCCAACTAAGTCACCCCCATCTCTGCCCTTTCTGGGTCTTTGTTGTTTATCACAATACCTCTTGACGAAAAAATTTATAAAACTTCTGGATACTTACCCACCAATGGGTGGGCCGGTAGCTCAGCCTGGTTAGAGCACCGGGCTTTTAACCCGGTGGTCGCGGGTTCAAATCCCGCCCGGCCCGCCATGAATATAAACCTCCATTCTTATCACCTCATGATGCGGGGTGGTGGAATATCTTAATTATGGGAATTGATATTGTAAGTGAGAATCCAAAAAAGTTTGCTGTTGTAATTTGGTTTAATGGTAAATTGGAGAGAAAAGGAGAATTTACACTACCAAGGCTCATTCGATACATTAGAACTAAAAAGCCAGACATAGTTGCAATGGATAGTATAACTGAACTTGGAGAAGACTTGAAATTTTTCTTAAGGTCTCTTCCTGAAGGTACTAAACTTGTACAAGTTACTGGAAAACCGGGTGAGCAAAAATCTCTCTGGTCATTGGCGAGAGAGTATGGAATTCGGACTGGAGGAGATAAGTTTGATCCATTCGAAGAAGCAAAGATTTCTGCCCTCCTTGCCTCTAAAGGCGTTGGATATGAAGTGTTAGCATTTGAAGATGAAGTCCTAATAACTGTTACGAGAGGTAGGAGCCAGGGAAAGGGTGGATGGAGTCAGGATAGATACAGAAGAAGAGTTTATAACTTGGTTCAGGCCAAAGTTAGGCAAATAGAGGATATTCTCAGGAGAGCAGACATACCTTTTGACTTGGAAATTGAAGAAAGAGATTATGGGGTATCCAAAGGGGAATTCAAAGTTTATGCGAGTAGGGAGGAGCTTGCAGGCCTTGTTCGGCCCATGAGAGGGGGAGACGTAGAGATTAGGATAACTCCCGTTGAGAGAAAAACACTTGAGTTCGTACCACTTAAAGCAGAAGTTGAAATTGAGAAGAGGAAGAGCATAATAGTTGGACTTGATCCAGGAATAACGGTTGGAATAGCTGCTGTGGATTTAGATGGTAATGTAGTAGCAGTCTACAGTGAAAAAAATATGGCTTTGAGCGAAATAGTTAGGTTCATCAGCGAGCTAGGACATCCTATAATTATAGCCACTGACGTAAATCCTGCCCCAGGACTTGTTGAGAAAATTGCAAGATCATTTAAAGCTCAACTCTTTGTTCCCAGGGAGAGCTTAAAAGTTGAAGAGAAAAACGAGCTTCTAAGGAATCTTGGAATTACAGTTGATGATGATCATCAAAGAGATGCCCTAGCAGCAGCATATAAGGCTTATCTAAGATATAAACCAAAACTTGAACACATTGAGGCCAGACTCAAAGAAAGTGGCTTATGGACAAAGAGAAATGAGATAAAAGCACTAGTTCTATCTGGTTATAGCCTAGGAGAGGCCATTATGAAAGTGAAATTCCAAGAAAAGCCGAGAATGGAGAAACCAAAAGAGAAGGAAGTAAGCGAAGTTGATGTAACTCCATATATGGAGAAAATAAAGGAGCTAACGAAGACAATAGCAGAACTTGAAAGAGAAAACAAAGAGTTGAGAGCTATAATAGAAGAGCAAAGAAAAATAATAGAAAAGCTTGAAAGAAAGCTTGAGGAATTTGATGAAAATATTAGAGCGCGCATTCTAAAGGAGAGAGAAATTAAGGCAAGAGATGAAAGAATTGCAATGTTAGAAAAGAAATTAAAAGAAGAAAAGGAAAAAGTTGAGATTTTGGCAAAGAAGCTAGCTCAAATGAGAAAAATGCGGTGGTTGGAGCTCAGCGGTAAGGTTTATCCGCTTAAGATCATAGAAGAATTAACATGGAAGGGACTGGAAAAAGCGGAAAAAGAATTTGAGATTAAAAAGGGGGATATACTGTACATAATAAACCCGGCAGGAGCCGGAAAGAAACTTGGGGAATACTTAGTGAGCAAAAGACCAAGAGCTATTATTTCTCGGGCAAATCTTCCATTTTCAATATATGAACTCCTAATGGAAGAAAGAATTCCTGTTCTGCTTGAGAATACTGACATTGAAGTTATTTGGTTAGATGAATTTGCCGTTGTTAAAAGAGATGAACTTGAGACTGCTATCAAGAAGAGGATTGAAGAATGGGAGGAAGAAAAGAGAGAAAAAGAACTTGAAAGTGTTCTCAGAGTTATTGAAGAATACAAGATTGAGAGAATTAAAGAGTTAGTGAGAAAAGCTGAGGAGGAGGGACAATGATCCTCGTTATTGCAGAGAAGCCAAACGTTGCTAGAAAAATAGCAATGGCACTAGCTGAGGTGAAGCCTATTAAGAAAACTCTCTTTGGAGTTCCCTACTACGAGTTAATTAGGGATGGAAAAAGACTCATAGTTGCCTCAGCAGTTGGTCATTTATACGGTTTAGCCCCCAAAAATGACTTTTTTGGATATCCGATATTTGATGTGGAATGGGTTCCTGTTTACATAGCTGAAAAAGGAAAAGAATATGCAAAAGATTACATTAAGTTGCTTTCAGTCCTATCCAAAAGGGTTAGAGAATTTATTGTTGCCTGTGACTATGATACTGAAGGAGAGGTCATTGGTTATACTGCATTGAAGTATGCCTGTGGCGTGGATCCTGGGGTTGCTAAAAGAATGAAATTTTCTGCATTAACTAAGAGGGACTTAATCAAAGCATGGTACAATCTTGAGCCAACTATAAACTTTGGAATGGCAAATGCTGGTATTGCCAGGCATATTTTGGACTGGTACTGGGGGGTTAACCTATCAAGGGCGTTAACCCATGCAATAAAGAGGGCGAGTGGAAAGTGGGTTGTCCTTAGTACTGGAAGGGTACAAGGACCAACGCTCAAGTTCTTAGTTGATAGAGAAAGGGAAATTCAAAGCTTTGTTCCCCAACCTTATTGGGTCATAAAGCTGATATTTGAAAAGAATGGGAAAAAGTACACGGCAAACTACGAAAAGGATAAGATTTGGGATGAAAATGAAGCAAAAAGAATTGTATTAGAGGTAAAAAAGGCCCCTGCAAGGGTAACAAATATTGAAGTTAAACAACAAAATAGGAATCCCCCTGTTCCCTTCGACCTGGGAACTCTTCAAAGGGAAGCCTATTCCGCCTTTGGGTTTTCACCAAAGAAAACCTTAGATATAGCTCAGAGTCTTTATGAAAAGGGATTCTGCCTTCACCCGGACACCTTGATCTTAACTTCCCAGGGGGTTAGGAAAATTAAAGAGTTGTCTCGAGAGGGGGAAGTCTTTGCTTTGGACTTTAATCTAAAGTTGTCAAAAGCAAAGTATAGGCTTCTCGAGCGTGATGCAGATGAGCAAATGTATAAAGTTACACTTCTTGACGGGACGGAGTTGTATTTAACAGCAGATCATCCAGTTTTAGTGTACAGAGAGGGTAATTTGGCTTTTGTACCCGCTGATAAGCTTAGAGAAACTGATCATGTGGTTTTAGTCCTTAATAAATCTGCCAGAGATAATTATGGATTTTTGGATCTTTTACTTGAGATAACTGATTCCCAGGAGGATTATGCAATTCTAGAGAATGGTGAAACACTATCGTTGCATTCCTTAAAAATGCTTGTGGAGAGGGGGGAAATAAAAGACATTGCAGTGGTCGGATTTTCACACAATAACTTTGGTAAAGTGATGTTAAGAGATGAGTTGTGGTACCTCATTGGATATTTAGCAGGAAAGGGAGGAGAGATCAAAGGTAATGGAGTTGTAATCAGCTCTAGAACAAAAGAAATTGTTGGTTTAACAAAATCTTTAAACATTGATTTAATTGAAACAGAAGAAGGAATTGTTTTAAGTAACAAATCATTTGTTAGATTACTGCACCTAATTCATTATACTCCACGTGTTCCAGAAGTTTATGGAATAATAAACAATACTGAGTGGCTAAAGGCTTTTTTGGCTGGATACTACGACGCAACTTTACTTGAGGGCTTAACTTTGGAGGCTCTTTACAAAATTAAAGTTTACCTACAGCTTTTGGGTATAAGAGCAAAGATTGAAGATAACAAACTTAAGGTTCACCTGGAAGATCTACAACGCTTTAGAGAACTTCTTGGAAAGTTTAGCCGGAGAAAATTATATGTAGAAACTTCACAAGTTCCTGTATTCACTGATTTTGACGAAAGAAGTTATGACTTTCCAAGAATACTTGGAGGGGATATCTACATTATTGGAATAAAGTCAATAGAGAAATTCCACTATAAGGGGAAGGTCTATGATCTTGTAGTTGAAAATTACCACAACTTCATAGCCAATGGAATTGCGGTTCACAACTGTTCTTATCCCAGGACAGAAAGCCAAAAGCTCCCCAAGAATCTAAACTATAAGTTTATCATTCAGAACTTAGCGAGAATTCCAGAGTACAGGCCTTATGCACACCTACTCCTGGGAATGCCCGAACTTAAGCCGGTAGAAGGAAAAAAGGAGGATCCTGCCCATCCGGCCATTTATCCAACGGGTGAAATTCCCAGGCCTGGAGATTTAACTAAAGATGAAGCTCTGCTTTATGACATGATTGTTAGAAGATTCTTAGCGGTATTTATGGAGCCAGCAGTTAGAGAAACCGTTAAAGTCACAATTTCTGCAGGAAAGCACAAGTTCTTCATTTCTGGAGGAAGAACGGTTAAAGAAGGCTGGCTGAGGGTGTATGGAAAGTATGTTAAGTTCGATGAAGTTACACTTCCAACATTCTTCATCGGTGAGAGAATTAAAGTCCTTCAAGTAAAGAGAGAAAAGAAAAAGACGAAGCCCCCCGCTAGATACTCCCCCGCTGCAGTCATTAAAAAGATGGAAGATTTGGGATTGGGCACCAAGGCCACAAGAGCCCAAATACTTGAGACCCTATATCAGAGAGGATATATAGAAGGAAAGAAATCGATAAAGGTAACTCCCCTAGGAATGAAAGTTATAGAAACTCTAGAAAAGTACGTTCCAGAAATAATAAGTGTTGAGTTGACTAGAGAATTTGAAAAGAAGATGGAACTAATCATGGAAGGTAAACTAACAAAAGAGGAAGTAATAGAGGAAGCCAAAATTAGGCTTACAAAAATACTTGAAGAGTTCAAAAAGAAGGAGCTTGAAATAGGTCTTGAACTGGCAAAGATTGTAGTTGGGGAAGAGAAGCCTCCATTAATTGTAGGGAAGTGCCCCAAGTGTGGAGGAGACTTAATTGTTAAGTATAACGAAAAGACTGGGAAGAGGTTTGTAGGTTGTTCTAATTGGCCAAAATGTAATGTTACATACCCGATTCTTCAGAGAGGGGAGATTATACCAACCAATAAAACTTGTTGTAACGGTGCCCCGGTAGTTATAATTCGAGAAAAAGATGGAAGAGAATGGGAGATATGTCTAGATATGAATTGCAAGGAATATAATACTATTAAGAAAAAGAGATAGAAATAGCTTATTTCTAAAATACGGGGAGCTAGAAACCTTTTTAAGAACAAAAGTAGTGAACTTAGACTTAGAGGGAGAGCATTATGAAGGCAATATATAGGGATATGTGTCCCAATTGTAGAGGGGCAATAACTGATGAAAGACTTGCAGCAAAAAATCCCTGTGATGCATGTTTGGATGAACCAATAAGTATGGATGATTACTTTCAACTTGTAACTGCCATTAGGAAGGCTCTCAAATTAAAGGGAGTGCTTAAAGAGTGGGAGGAAATTTATGCTCTTAACAAAGAAGTTAAAGAAATTGAAGAACTCTTTAAAAAGGCAACTGGATTTACATTTTGGAGCGCCCAGCGCTCCTGGGTGAAGAGAATAATAAAAGGAAAGAGCTTTTCTATTATAGCTCCAACAGGAATGGGTAAGAGTACCTTCGGAGCTTTTATGTCCATTTACTTTGCATTAAAAGGAAAGAAGAGTTATATCGTAGTTCCTACAACTCCTCTAGTTGTCCAAACTGTAAAGAAAATTAAAGCGATGATGGAAAAAGCGGAAGTTAAAGTTAACCTCGTTTATTACCATGGAAACCTAAAGAAGAAAGAAAAAGATGAAGCCCTCGAAAAAATAAAATCAGGAAACTTTGATATCTTGGTAACTTCAAGCCAATTCTTGGCCACAAGGTTTGATGAATTGCTAAAGGATAAGCGTATAGACTTCATGTTTGTTGACGATGTGGATGCATTTCTTAAGGCAAGCAAAAACATTGACCGCTCTTTAATGATGCTTGGATTTAATGAAGAGATAATCAAAAAGGCCTGGGAAATTATAAAGCTCAAGAAACAACTCGCCAAGCTTCTTCAAAATGAAAGTGGTAATGAAGAAGTGGAAAAGTTAAATAGGGAGATAGAAAGACTTGAGAGAGAAATTGAAAGGTACAAGAAAGAAAATAAAATAGGAATCTTGATCGTTGCGTCTGCTACGGGAAGTGCCAGGGGAGATAGAATAAAACTATACAGAGAGCTCCTTGGATTTGAAGTCGGAAGTGGAAGGAGCGTTCTGAGAAATATTGTTGACACTTACATTATTCCCGAGAAAAGCATGGAGGAACATGTCGAAGAACTACTAAAGACCCTTGGAAGAGGTGGCTTGATTTTCGTTCCAATTGATAAGGGAATTGAGTATGCCGAACAACTTACAAATTACCTAAAGTCCAAAGGATTTAAAGTTGAGCTTGTCTCAGCTAGAGACAAGAAAGGACTAGAACTTTTCGAAAAAGAAGAAGTCGATTATCTCGTTGGAGTGGCCACATATTATGGGACAATTGTGAGAGGTCTTGATCTGCCTCATTTAGTGAGGTTTGCAATCTTTACAGGAGTGCCAAAATTCAGGTTCTCCCTCGATTTAGAGCAACCCACAATATATAGAGTCCTCGGATTAATGAGTGAAATACTGGAGTTTTTACCTGAAGAAAAGAGAACAGAAGGGGAGAAATTATATGCAAGGCTTAGGCGTCTAATAAGGAACATTCCGCAATATGAACTGATGAAAATAGAGGAAGCCCTTGCAGAGGGACTAGAACTAGAAGGATTTTACAATCATGTGTTAGAGGTATTTAAGCAGGCTGTTGAATTCTTAAGAGAGGCATTAAAGGATGAAGAAGTCCTAAAGAAAATAGCAGAAAATCCATTCTTAAGTCTCAAGCAGATAGAAGGTAAGTGGTACATTGAGATACCAGATGTAAGAACTTATATTCAGGCCAGCGGCAGGACATCTAGACTCTTTGCGGGGGGCATTACCAAGGGTCTTAGCGTCATATTGGTAGACGATCAGAAAGTGTTCAACGGACTTATAAGGCAGATGAGATGGAGATTTGTTGAGTTCGAGATAAAGCCTCTTGGCGAGATAAACATAGAAGAAGTCCTTAAGGAAATTGATAGGGATAGGGAAAAAGTTAGGTTAGTCTTAGAAGGCAAGATAAGTGAACAGGTTAAAGACCTTGTTAAGTCTGCACTAATGATTGTGGAGAGCCCCAACAAGGCCAGGACAATAGCTAACTTCTTTGGCCAGCCAAGTAAAAGAAGAATTGGTGATTTAGTTGCATATGAAGTTTCCATTGGAGACAAAATGTTGACGATTCTAGCAAGTGGAGGACATATGTTTGATCTAGTCACTACTGAAGGATATCACGGAGTTCTTCTTCTAGAAAAGGGGGGTAAAAGATACTTTGTCCCAGTCTACGACACTATAAAAAGGTGTAGAGACTGTGGCCATCAATTCGTAGATTGGGAGGAGAAAGGGGTTTGTCCAAGATGTGGAAGCAGGAACGTTTACGATGCCCTAGAGAATGTAAAGGCAATGAGAGATCTTGCCCAGGAAGTTGATGAAATATTAATTGGTACGGATCCAGATACAGAGGGAGAGAAGATAGCTTGGGACATTAGGAACGTTCTCTCACCTTATGCCCCCGTGATTAAGAGAATAGAATTTCACGAGGTTACAAGACCTGCAATCCTAAGAGCCATCAACGAGGCCAGGGATATAAACGAAGATAGAGTCAATGCCCAACTTGTGAGAAGGATAGAAGATAGGTGGATTGGATTTGAGCTTAGCCAAAAGTTATGGGAAGTGTTTGAGAACTACAACTTATCGGCTGGAAGAGTTCAGACTCCAGTTCTTGGTTGGATTGTCCAAAGATATAAGGAGTTTACGGAGAGTGAAACTGACTTCCTGGGACTTACGTTAGAGAATGATATAACTATAATCCTGGAGGGAGTCTCTGGAGATGTTCAGGAAGTTTACGTTAAGGAAGTAACAATTGAGGAGAGAGAGATTAATCCACTTCCTCCCTACACCACAGATGCCATGCTACAAGATGCATCTAGGTTCCTGGGGTTCTCAGCAACTCACACAATGCAATTAGCTCAAGATCTCTTCGAACTAGGTTTGACAACTTATCACAGAACTGACAGTATACATGTGAGTAACACTGGAATTGAGATAGCAAAAGAATACATAACCCAGGAAATTGGGGAAGAATACTTTGCTCCGAGAAAGTGGGGAGAAGAAGGAGCTCACGAAGCGATAAGACCCACTAGACCAATAGATACTGGAAGATTGATCCAGCTCATTAGAGATGGAATAATAACATTGCCCAGAAACTTAACAAAAGATCACTTTAAGCTTTATGATCTCATATTCAGGAGATTCATGGCTAGTCAAATGAAGCCTGCCAAGGTTTTGTATGAAAGAGCAGTTATTGGAACTCCTTATGGAGAGGTTGAAATAGAGGGATACATTGATGTTATATATGATGGATGGTCTAGAATTAAGCCTCTTCCACTGAAGAAACTTCCAAGGCTAGAAAAAGACCAAATATTGAAGGTCACTGAAATTAGAAAATGGAGAGCTCCAAAAGTTTCACTTTATACCCAGGGTGACGTTATAGCATTAATGAAAGAGAGGGGAATTGGTAGACCATCAACTTATGCGAAGATTGTTCAAACGCTATTACAGAGGGGATACGTTATTGAAACAAAGAGTAAGAAGAAATTAGTTCCAACGGAGAAGGGAATAAAAGTATATCACTACCTTGTGTCTAAATACAAAGACCTCGTTAGTGAAGAGAGAACAAGACAGCTAGAAAAGTTAATGGATATGGTGGAGGAGGCGAAGGCAAACTATCAAGAAGTTCTCAATGAACTCTATGAGGAAATCTTGCGGTATGTTAAGTCTTGAAGGGGGTAGGTATTTTTACTTTACTTCTAACTATAACATTTTTCTGAGATCTATTTATGGGATACTGTCAGGATAACTGGGGCATCACCTCTTGAAGCCACTCAGTCACATCACCAGGCGGACAACCAAACCGAGAATGAAACCTAACAAAATTA
>NZ_JASKLM010000012.1:0-37163 GCF_030153625.1 Pyrococcus sp.
TTTCTTGTTCATCTTAGCTCACCATATTACATTAACTATACTAACCTTTATTTATTTTTCCCTTTTTGGCCTTTAATTGATCAATGGGAAATTAACAATCCAAATTAAGGTTTTAACATGTTTAAATTTTTCAACATCTAGGTGAGAGAAATGGTTGAAGAAAAAATCAAAGAAGCAATAAAAAACAGGGATTGTGAAACAATACTTGAGTTGCTGGACGAGTATTTAGAGCAGATAGAGGATGAGGAAAAGCTTAGAGAGGCTTTAAAGGAGATTGGAGAAGCGGCAGTTGAGTGTGAAGACTTCGACATTATTCACGAAATTTCTCACTTATACGAGCATTTAGGAGAGCCTGAAAAAGGAATTGAGCTCTATAAGAAAATTGTTGAGAGAAGGAAAGGAGATAAGGAAAAATATGCTGAAGCTCTATACTATTTAGCTGAAGAGTATGAGCACATGGGAATGCCTGAAGAGGCTTTGAAAATTTATCAGGAGCTCTTAGAAATTGAAAAAGAGTTGGGAAATGAGAGGGAGATAGCTTTAACTTTGGCTAACATAGCTGTCGTTAAAGATGAGCTTGGAGAGGCAGATGAGGCAATAAAATTAATGAGTGAGGCAAAAGATATTTTTGAGAAAATTAATGACACTAAGAATTACCACATAGCCCTAATAGACTTGGCCCACTTCTATTACGAGCTTGGGGAATATGAAAAGGCCATGCAGATAATAGAAGAAGTTCTTAGAAATCCCCTTGATGATGAAATAGAGGTTCACGGGAGACTTGTAGAGAGTGAAATTCACTCTGCATTGGAAAATTACAAAAAGGCAGCTCTCTCCCTTAGAAATGCCCTCTTAAGATCTGGAGATGATGAATATCTCTTTGAAACGGCATTTGAGGCAGTTCTAGAATTCATTGAAGAGCTGTACAATGAAGAGAAGTATGCGGAGTTAAAAGAGGTAGCTTCGCTCTTTGCAGAGCTGTTCGAAGATGATACAAAATTCTTCTTCCAGGCGATAGAGAAGCTTGCAGAATGGAAGCTTGGAAAAGAGGAAGCTAAAAAGGAATTTGAAGAGCTTTACAATAAAATTGAAAATGAAGAAATGAAGGAATTTTTAGATGAACTAAAGAAGCCAAAGGTCAATTTGTCACTTTAAATTCTTGAGACAGTTTCAACTTCTGCACTTTCTACCTCTTCTACTTCTTGGAACTTTTCTGCTATTTCGTCGAAGGAGTACCCTTCCTCGTCCCTTCCAAGAACGTAGAACTTCAGTGCTACTAGTCCAAAGGCTATGGGTTCTCTTTCAACCTTTGCAAGTCCATACTTCTCTGGAATTAGTGCCTTCAACTTTTCCTCAAGCTCATCCAAGTTCACTTCGGGATCTGTTGGCATCACTCTAATTACACCAACCAAATTAAAGTCGCCCATTCAGGGTCCCTCCCATCCGCAATTGGGGCACTTATAGGGCTTTGCTAAAACCCTACAGCTTTCACATCTCCATATTACTGCCTCACCGCAGTTTGGACAGATAAAGTGAGTAGCGTGCTCCCTGGGTGTTATCTCCCTTCCACATGAGGTACATACTGGTATCTCAAACTTCATCTCAACCATTCCCTACACCTCCAGAAGTAGAGGTTTTTTCTCTAACTGCTAATCGGGTTAGGGATGTTATTTATAAAACTTTTCCTATATTTAGATGGGCGAGCAAGAGATGGAAGTCAAGGGATTCATAGAGATAATGAGACCTCATAATTGTATCCTTGCCGGAATAGTTGGAATTTTGGGAGCATTGGTGGCCTATGAAGGAATTCCAGACATTAAAACCCTCACATTAATTTTTTGGGTGGTTTACTTTGGATGTTCTGGAGGGAACACCGCCAATGATTACTTTGATTATGAAATTGACAAAATAAACAGGCCGAACAGGCCTCTTCCCAGGGGTGCCATGTCCAGGAGAGCAGCTCTGTACTATGCCCTTCTTCAATATGCTATTGGAAGTATACTCGCTTATTTCCTAAATATAAGGGCTTTTGTCTTTGCCACAATTGCGTACTTCCTGACGTTCTTATATGGATGGAAGCTCAAACCTCTCCCCCTCGTTGGGAACATAACAGTAGCAGCCTTAACGGCGGCAACTCCAATATATGGGGCAATTGGAGTGGGTAGAATAGGATT
Source organism: Pyrococcus sp. (assembly GCF_030153625.1). NCBI lineage: Archaea > Methanobacteriati > Methanobacteriota > Thermococci > Thermococcales > Thermococcaceae > Pyrococcus > Pyrococcus sp. The sequence goes on from NZ_JASKLM010000012.1 coordinate 2,175, forward strand.
AGCTGGGTATTTGGCAATTTGTGCGTTCCTAGTTAACGTTTCAAGGGAAATAATGAAGGATATTGAAGATATTGAGGGAGACAAAGCTTTAGGAGCGAGAACCCTTCCCATAATAATAGGAGAGAAGAAAGCTGCAATAATAGCAGCGATTTTTGGATTTCTTACAGTAATAGCTTCTTTCCTTCCAGTAAAGGTAGGAATAGGTCTTGGGTATGCTCCCATAATAATTGTGGACATTATTATTATAAAAGCAAGCATTGATGTTCTTAGAGATCCAAAAGCGGCCAGCAAAGGTCAAAAATTATTGAAAATTGCAACTTTCGTAGCAGTTATAAGTTTCTTAGCGGGAGCTCTTACTAAGGGGGTGTGAGTTGTGAAAATAAATGACATCATTAGAGAAAACATTGAGAAGGATGGGCTTTGGCTTGTGATAACTTTTAAGACTCCTTATGGGCCAAGAGATACTTTGGAAATATTAGAGAGAGCTATTAGGGAGAGCGGATGGGATGTAACCTTTAGTGCAAACTGGTGGACTGCAGATATTCCCTACGGGCTTGCGAGAGTGGATGCTAAGAAAAATGGAAAGGAAAAAATAGTGTTGGGGAAGTGGGTGTTGGGAAAGAGTTGCAAAATAATTAAGGTGGAAAATTTAGACTTGGAAAAAGGAAAAGAAGAGTTCTTCAGGATGGTGGATAGCATAGCGTCAACTTTAATCCACGACCCTGTTATAAGGACTATGAGAGAGCAGTATTGAGCATTCTCCTCTTAACTACTTCCAATGCTCTCTTTGCATCTTCCTTGAACTCTGGGTATCCAAGTTTCTCCATTGTTTCTGGTAGTGGAACGCCCAACTCTTCATCCCATCCCCTTAGCCTGTAGAACTCTCTCCTTGCCTCCAAGAAGTCGTTGTAATCAATGAATGCTGCGTTTCCCTTTGCTGGACCATCTTTTTCTGGCTCCCACCAGCGTGGTGGTATTGTATCATCTAATGGTGGTGTAATCCACTCGAGTGCATTGTAAATTCTTGCCATGCTCTCTACAGCCTGCGCAACTCTCCTTAGCTTCTCCACTGACCATTCTTCTCCAGTAGCTAGGGAATATAGCTTAGCCAAATCGTCAAGCGTGTACGGGACGAACTTGCACACACCTAGCATGTTTATAATGTACATGTAGTCTCTGTCCTCAATGAGCGATGGGACTAACTCCTTCGCTGGTCCATCGTTTGGCAATTGGTGAGGGCTTGGCCATCCCCTCAAGTGGGAAGCACCAATGTCAGCTGTAGCATAGCTTAACGCGTAGGTTCTCCTTCCCCTGGGATCCCAGGCAGGGGATTCCAATCCTTTAACATGAACAGCGAATTCGCATCCTCTTCCTAATCTTTCGCAGGCTCTCTTAACACCGTCAGCTAAAACTGCGCCTATTCCCTTTCTCTCCGCTATTAGGTGAATTAGCCTTTCCACTGCCTCTGCATCTCCAAATCCCTTTACTGGAAATCCAATTTCTTCCTCTGTAATGAGTCCTCTCTCAACCAGTTCTAAGAACCATGCAATGGTATTTCCAGTAGCTATGCTGTCGAGTCCATAGTTGTTAACCAGCCAAATGAAGTAAGAAACTGCTGGCAAGTCAAATACTCCCGTGGCAGCTCCGAGCATTCCCAAACTTTCATATTCGGGCTTAACTCTTATCTTCTTCCCTTTGTACTCAATTTCCATATACATGCTGCACTTTATGGGACAGCTCTTTCCGTGGATATACCATTCAGGCTCTATCTCATATCTCTCGATTTCGAGGCCCGAAAGCTTCTTAGCCAGCTCTTCAGGAATGTGCGGTTTGGAGAAATTATAAGCTGAACCCATTCCAACTTCAGCTGCCCACAGGAGAGCAGTTGTAGTTCCGTATTTTCTAGTGTCAGCGTACTTTGGATCAGTAGAGAACTTTTTGTAAAACTCACTCCACAGTTGTTGGAACTCTTCAGTATGAGCGACTTTTGGTCTCTCCCCAGGCTCTACCACGATAGCTTTAACTCTCTTGCTTCCGAGCACTGCGCCGAGTCCTCCCCTTCCGCTGGCCCTCTCGGTGTCGTAAACAACATTTGCCATTCTACTCATCTTCTCTCCTGCTGGTCCTATCATTGCTATGCTAGCACTTGGATGATCTTTCCAGATTTCTTTTGCCACTTCATAAGTGCCCTTACCCCATAGGTGCTCAGCTGGGTTTATTTCAACTTTTCCGTCGTGAATGTATAGATAGACGGGCTCTTCAGATCTTCCCTCTATTATTAGGGCATCAAAATGCCCCTTGAGCTTTGGGCCAAAAGCATCTCCTCCACTGGAATCTGTGATAAGCCTAGTGGTTGGGCTCTTTGAGACTGCAATTACCTTGCTTCCCCCTGGGACTAGGCCTGTTAACCCTCCAGTTGCAAATACAAACTTATTTGCGGGGCTTAGGGGGTCTGTCCCAGGAGGAACTTCCTTGTAGATAATGTAATATCCAAGCCCTTTTCCACCTATAAACTTCCTGATTATCTCTTCTGGAAGGTCTTCATACTTAACTTTCCCAGTTGTGAGGTTAACCCTTGCAATTTTTCCCTTATACCCAAACATCACACACACCTCCTTGCCATCTCTCTATCCTCCTCTGAAAGCCTCCATCCCATAGCTCCAAAGTTTTCTTTGAGGTGTTCCTTGTTGCTTGCTTTTGGAATTGCTACAACATTTTCCTCCCAAATCAGGTAGTTTAAAGCCACTTGAGCAGCTGTTTTTCCGTATTTTTCTCCAATTTTAGCTAGACATTCATTCCTTGCAAGAGTTCCCTTTTCTAGAGGTGTGTACGCCATTAATGCTATTCCTTCACGCTTCATGTAGTCGAGAAGTCCTGTAGTTTCGGGCCAGCGGTCTTTCACTGAGTATTTAACTTGATTTGCTACAATCTCATACTTCCTCATGACCTCCTGGGAGCGCTGGAGAAGTTCCAGATTGAAGTTGCTAACTCCAATGTACCTTATCACTCCCTCATCTACGAGGTCTTCCAAAGCGTGAAGTGTCTCCTCTATCTTCTTGAAGTCATCAACGGGCCAGTGCAACAAATAAAGGTCAATATAAGTTCCTAACCTTTTAGCACTTGCTCTAGCAGCCTTCTTTGCTTCCTCATACCCAAAGTGAGTTGGCCAGACCTTGCTCACTATGAAGATGTCCTCACGTTCGAATTCTTTAATGGCCTCTCCAACTATTTCCTCAGCATGACCAGCTCCATAGAATTCCGCTGTGTCGATTAAATTCATTCCTAATTCAAGTCCATATCTTATTGCTTCTATGCTTTCCTTATCCCTAGAATAGTCTGGGGTCTCTCTCCCTCCTATTCCCCATGTTCCCATTCCAATTGCCGTTACCTTATCATCTCCTATACGCTTAAGGTCGTTGAATGCATTTACCCTTTTCATAATTTCACACCAAAATAGTTTTGATATACACCTTAATTAAGGTTTCTACCAAAACGCTAAGTTAAGAAACGAAAAGGTAATTTCAGTAGAAAGAGAAATAAGAAAGATCAGGCGCCGAACTTCTCAGTCCTATTCATTAAATCCATCATAATTGGGACTATGTCGTGCCCTCTTATCCTTCCAAGGCCTCCGCGCATTGCCTCTCTTTCGCCGAACTTCTCCGTGTAATCTGCCCTAACTCCTCCTCCAGCTATCAAAAGTGGAACTGGATCCCCACTGTGGTTCATAACTTCACATGGAGTTGAGTGGTCTCCAGTTATTGCTATGACTACATCCTCCAGATCAACGTGATCCACTATGTATTTAATCATCCTATCGGCTCTTTCTATTAGCTCTGCCTTTAGCTTTGGATTGTTGTCGTGGCCAGCTGCATCTGTTGGCTTGAAGTGTATGAAGACAAAGTCGTAATCCTTCAGCAATTCAACTGCCTTTCTAGCCTTGGCCATCTCATCGGTATTGTACTCTCCAGTAGCTCCTTTTGGAGTATAAACGTCAAATCCAATGGCCTTTGCAACTCCCTTTACCAAAGCTACTGCAACTACTGCGGCGGCCTTAACCTTCCACTGCTCCGTGAATTTCATTGGGATGTTTGGATAAGTACCCGCCCCTCTAATTAAGAGGTAATTTGCCACTGGTTTCCCTTCTTTTCTGCGCTTCTCATTTATTGGATGCTTATCAAGGACTTCATGGGCTTTTTTGACAAACTCTTCCAGGATTTCGGCAACCTTCTTGCTCGCTTCATCTTCCCAGGTGAAGGGGTGGGGTGGTTTTCCTGCCTCATGAGGATCGTTCTCTCCAACTTTGTATCCCTCTGCCATTCCTTTCAAAACCAGAACAGCTCTGTGTCCAGTTGCGCCTTTGAATATGAAGTCTACTGGAATATCTACATTCTCCTGTATTGCCTTTGCTAGTTCATGAGCCTCCTCAGTGCTAATCCTTCCGGCTCTTCTATCTGTTATCACTCCATTCTCCAAAGTTGCAAAATTTACTCTGAATGCTAGATCGTCCTCGTCTAACTCCAAACCAACACCAAGAGCCTCAAAATATCCTCTCCCCCTGTAACTCTTATAGGGATCATATCCGAAGATGCTTAGGTGGGCAGTATCACTTCCTGCTGGTTGGCCAGGTTTTATTGGATCTTGTTGCCCAAGAATCCCTATTTTGGCAAGGTAATCCATGGTGGGTGTATTTGCATACTCTAAAGGAGTTTTGCCTCCGAGCTCTTTTATGGGTCTATCTCCAAGGCCATCCAAAATAATAAGCACTCCTTTTCTCTGCTTCATTTTTAATCACCTACAGTGAGTGGAAGAAGGAAAATATAAGCTTTAAGTTCAATCTTCAACTTTCTTCTTGACAATCTCTCCAGGTCTTAAAATCGAGATCAACGCTTTGTTTTTTAACACATTGACAAAAACTATCACATCGGGGTTCTCTAAATCAACTGGGTTTTCAGTTATCTTTTTTATTATGCTTCCCAACTTTCTCTCAAGCTCCTTTTCCCCAACTTTCGCTCCCCTAACTTTAGCTCTAACTGCAAACTTCCCCCTGGGAATAGTTTTGGCAATTTCTTCGATCTTATTTTCAAGTTCCTCAAGAGGGACTACATAATCGATGGGGATAAAGCGTTGAAGGGCGAAAGTTTCAAACGTCTTTATTCTCTCTATTGCCTCCTGCTTTCCTAGCGGGGTCTCTCCTATTAAAACTCCCCCCCACCTTGTTCTTTTCACCTTGGCATTCAACGCCCACTCGAGCTCGAGCATTGCATCTCCTTCTCTCCCAGGGGGGCATGTGGCGAGGAATTTCATTTCTTAATCCCCTCGAACATTCCCAGGAGGTAGAAGAGGAGCTTTGCCCCAGTTAAGGCTGTTACATTGCCCAGCTTTTCTCCTCCAACTTCCATTATATCTATCCCAATGACTTCCCTGCTCTCTGATAACCATTCTAAAGCTTCCACAACGTCCCAGAATCTTAATCCTCCAGGCTCTGGGGTTCCAGTTTCAGGAACTAGAGATGCATCGAAGGTATCTATGTCAATTGAAAGGTATATGGGCTCTGGTAGAGTGCTAACAATATCTACAAACGCTTCAAAGCTGTAGTCTCTTGCATGAATCCACTCTATTCCGTTTTTCCGTGCAAAATCCACCTCCTCCTTAGTCCCACTCCTCACTCCAAATATTGCCACTTCTACTCTCAACTCATTTATTCTTCTAGCAACACAAGCATGGTTGAACTTTGAACCCCCGTAGCTGTCTCTTAAGTCCAAATGCGCATCAAAGACTACATAACTCTTAGGTTTGAGGACTCTTACTGGGGCTAGCGTCATAGAATGCTCTCCACCTAGGAATATTGGCAAAGCTTTGGGATTTATTTCTCTCAACTCTCTCACAGTTTCCTCAGCGACCTTTAGTGCCTCTTCTATACTCACAGGTAGTGCTACATCTCCAGCGTCAGCTATCTTAGCTTCGGCTAAATCAACGTCATAATCCAAAATGTAGCTCTCAAAATTTAGAGTAGCTTGCCTTATTAAAACTGGACCAAACCTTGCACCTGGCTTATAGCTTGTAGTCCCATCATAGGGAAGGCCCAGAATCACGTAGTCGGCATCTTTTATGTTGACTAGTGGCAGTTCCATATCAAATGATTTGTAGGTATGTAACAGCATGTCATCACCAAAAAGACGAGCTAGAGAAGAGTTTAAGAATTTTATCAAAAGAAAAGAAAAGTCAAATGAGACCTTCTGCCTTAGCAGCTTCCTCTGGATCTTCATTTCTGTGGATTACCCTAATGAGGGCCTTAATCATTGGTTCTGGGTTTTCTCTTTGGAATATATTTCTTCCAACAACTGCTCCAGCTCCTCCAGCTTCAATAACTTCCCAGACAACCTTTAGGAAGTCAACAGGATTTTCGGTCTTAGCTCCACCACTTAAAAGAACTGGAACACCAGCGGCAGCTTCTACGACTTTTGCAAACGTCTCCTTTGATCCTGTCCAATAGGTCTTTATCATATCTGCTCCACTTTCTGCAGCAGCTCTTGCTCCATACATAACTACCCTGTAGTCTTCCTTCTTTCCGTACTTTTCGTCAATGTAGGGCCCTCTTGGGTATGCAAATTGGACTACTGGGTAACCAAGGTCGTGAGCATAGCTCACTATTTCTGCAAACTGTCTCATCATGACATCTTCTTGAGGAGAACCCCAGTAGACTGTTGCGGCGATTGCATCTGCACCAAGCTTTATTGCGTCATCAACAAAACCTAATTGACTCTGCAATAGTTGTTCTGGCTTGGGCCTCAGGTTTGTTTTGCTTGTGAGCTTTATCATTAATCCAACTTCTGGCTTAACCTCGTCACCAGCTATTCTCGCAAGTCCTGGGAGCATCATGACTCCATCGATTCCAGCTCTTACTACTTTCCTGATTATAACCCTTGGATTTACATGCTCCCAAACTGGCTCAAAGTCCGTAGGGCCGTGCTCAAAGCCGTGGTCCATGGCGAAGATTAAAGCTCTTCCATCTCTCCTAAAGAATCTTTTTAGCCTCCTCTTAATTCCAACATTTTGAGGGGCCTCCATACGTATCACCTACCGTGATTGAGCTCTATAACTTAAAAGCTTTTTCAAACTTTAAGGAGAATAGCTTATAACTTATTATCCCAGGGAAAGGTGGAGGGATGGGTATGGAAAGCCTACTTGAAAAAGTTCTCAAGGAATGGAAAGGGCATAAAGTAGCAGTTTCCGTTGGAGGGGATCACTCGTTTACTGGAACGTTAGAGGATTTTGATGAGGAGGTAATCCTTCTCAAGGATGTGGTTGATGTAATAGGAAATAGAGGAAAGCAGATGCTTATAGGGTTGGAGGATATAAACTGGATAATGCTACTAGAGTAGGGTGAGAAAATGAAGGCTATGGAGTTTGTTGGATACAAGAAGAGCGGGAAGACGACATGTGTGGAAAACGTTGCCAAAGTATTAAAAAAGGAAAAAGGGTACAGAGTTGCAATAGCCAAAAGCATGCACTCAAACTTTGACAAAGAGGAAACTGACACGTGGAAGTTCTCTAGAATAGCTGATTATGTGATAGTTCATGCCCAGGACATAGACGGTTTACTGTTCAAAGCTAAAGATGTAAATGCATTGTTTTCAATGGTTTCGGCGGACATTTTGCTCATAGAAGGATTCAAAAGTATAACACATGTTCCAAAAGTTATCTGCGCGAAAAGTGAAGAGGAAGTAAGGGAGTTAAATAATGGCCTTGCAATTGCAGTAAGTGGGGTAATTGCAAATAAAGGAATAAAGGAAATAGATGGGCTTCCAGTAATAAATGCAACAAAGGAACCAGAAAAATTGGCGGAACTAGTGGAGAAGAAGGGTTTCATGCTTCCAAATATAGATTGTGGACTGTGTGGATACAACTGTGCGGAAATGGCGAAGCTAATTGTCAAGGGAGAGAAGACAGTTAAGGATTGTGTCGTTTTGAGCTCAACTCCAAAAGTTACGATAAAAATTGATGGACAGGTTTTACCCCTAAAAGATTGGGTTCAAGAGCTTGTAGAGAAGACAATCAAGGGAATGCTTTCTGCCATGAAAGGTTACAGAGAGGGAAGAAAGATAGAAATTGTAATTAAAGAGTGAAGACTCAGTCCGTGGGCGTTTCTTCATCTATCCGTGGAGGTGCTTTCTCTTCATCGTCCCTCAATTAAGTCTTTACATGTCTCGCAAACCCATAGTTCTCTTCCTTCGTGATAAACCTTGTATAGTGCTCCATATTGACCGCAAACTTCACATATTCCATAAACTTCAGATTCCTCCTCCCTCTCTTCCTCTTCTTCCTCATGATTATGAGATGCTAGTGCAGCAAGAATATCAGCTGCAGTTACAAATCCAATAGGTTTTCCGAACTTGGTTACAAGGACTCTTCTCACCCCTTTCTCCGTCATTAATTCAATGACATCCTCGATATCGTAATCATACTCGATTTTTACTGGATTCTTTGTCATAATTTCTTCAACTTTGACTTCCTTGGGATTCTTTCCTTTGGCAACGACTTTGTCGAGAATATCTCTCTCAGTAACAACTCCAAGAATTTCATCTCCTTCCATCACAACAGCACTTCCGGCCTTGTTCCTAGAGAGAATTTTTGCAACCCTATCAACTGTATCCTTGGGTTGTACAACAATGGCTTTTCTTTTGACAACTTGTTCCACTAGTATCTTCTGAGCCATGATGATCCCTCCTATTCACTTAGTGATAGGTAAAGAAATTTAAAAAGATTATGTGAAGGGAGAGTGTGGTGAGAGGGTGAGGAAAAAAGGTCCTGTTATACTTGGAAGATTTTGGATTCATTGGTGCGAGAAGTGTAACGTTCCTCTAATTTCAGATAAATGTGACATTCATGGAAAGAAAGGTGTGTTCAAGATAACTCTAACCCCTCCAGGGGACGTTAGATTTGCATTTAAACGGGACATCGAGCTAATAGTGGAAGTTTTTAAGAAGCATTATGGGGTAGACATTTCGAAAATTTTGGAGGGAAAAGTTGTCCTTCTAAACAAGATACCAAGTGAAGATGATGCTTATGAAATTATCTTTGATGGGTTTATTTTTGGGAATATCATATTTGATCCAATAAAGCTGGAATGGAGGCCTAGCTTAAAGATTGAAGGTGCAAAACTTCTCTGGGAAAAGTTTGGAAAAAAGCTGAAAAAGTGGGTTATCATAGATAAGGGTGCTGTTGAACCTGTCAAAAAGGGAGCTAATGTTCTTCCAGTTGGGATATTGGAAGCTGAAGAGAGCATCAAGAGAAATGAGGAAGTAATAGTTGTCAGCGAAGATGGGGAAGTTGTGGGGGTAGGAATAGCAAAGAAGGATTACGCGGGATTAGTTTCGAAAGAGAGAGGAACTGGCATAAAAATGAAAAGAAAGGCCTGGGGAAGTGGAAAGAGAGTAAAGGATAGAAAGGCAAGCATTGAAGATGTTATACGCGCAAACAGGACGGCATTGGAAGAAAAAGTAGAAGAGGCTAAAGAGTTTATGAGGAAAACTCAAGAAAAATACAACTTGCCTATTGCCGTTGCATATTCTGGTGGAAAGGATAGCTTAGCTGTTCTAGGACTTGCATTGGAGACTTTTGAAAGGTTCACTGTCTTTTTCAACAATACAGGAATTGAGTTTCCTGAAACATTAGAGAATGTGGAGGAAATTAGAAGAGAGTTGGAGCCTAAGGGAATAAATTTTGTAATTGCAGATGCAAAAGATGCTTTTTGGAGGGCAATAAACGTATTTTCTCCCCCTGGGATGGATTATAGGTGGTGCTGTAAAGTTACTAAGCTTGGCCCAATAACTTTGGCTATAGATAAGCACTTTCCCCAGGGAGTTCTTATGTTTGTGGGTCAGAGAAAGTTTGAAAGCTTTAAGAGATACAAGCAGGGAAGGGTGTGGAGAAATATATGGGTGCCGAACGAAATTGGTGCAGCCCCAATTTTCCATTGGACTGCACTTGAGGTTTGGCTTTACATATTTTCCAGAAAATTAAAGTATAATAAGCTGTACGAGAGGGGGATTGATAGAATAGGATGCTTCCTTTGTCCAAGTCAATCTTTGGCTGAAATAGAGAGATTAAAGAAAGAAAAACCAGAGTTATGGGAAAAATGGTATACGGAGTTGGAAAAGTGGAGAAAGAGACTCAATCTTCCTGAAGAGTGGATTAAATATGGATTCTGGAGATGGAGAAGAATTGGGAAGAGGGAGAAAGTGATAGCAAGAGAATTGGGGATTTACATTCCAGAAGAAAGAGGATGGAATGCCATTAAGTACACAATAGAGGAGAAAAATGGAGAATTCAAAGTTAAGATATCCACTAAAGTAAATTTAAAGAGGATTAAGGAGGTTGCTCCTATACTTGGCCCAGTAGAAGAAGAAAAAAGCGTCCTTAGAGCTGGGGATGTTATCTTCGATGCTGATCGGAACTTAATTCTCGCCCCTACTCTGGATGAGGCATACCTTTCCTATTTTCTCATAAGGAGAGCTTATGAATGTGTTGGATGTGGAGTTTGTGTAACAAAATGTCCCAAAAGGGCAATAGAGATAGATGAGAAGAGGAAGAAGATAATCGTTAATCCTGAAAAGTGCATTCACTGTAGAGAGTGCATGGAGGTCTGTCCTCTTGTAGTTATTAAGGGAATTGAGGAGGGTAGTCAGCTTTAGATGACTGTCAACATTGTTTTTAAGTAAATTAGCATTTTGATTATTTTCTTCGTTTTTAATTATCTTTTTTGCATAATTTTCAAAAATTCATGCATAAATGACATAAAGGATTTTTGAGAGATGACAAAACGGTGAAAAACATGAATGCTGTTGAGATAATATCCAGAGAAATATCTCCAACATTAGACATTCAGACAAAAATCCTTGAATATATGACGGATTTCTTCGTTAAAGAAGGCTTTAAGTGGCTCCTCCCAGTTATCATTAGTCCAATAACAGATCCTTTATGGCCAGATCCAGCAGGAGAAGGCATGGAGCCCGCGGAAGTGGAAATTTATGGTGTAAAGATGAGACTAACCCATAGCATGATCCTTCATAAACAGCTGGCAATAGCAATGGGGTTGAAAAAGATATTTGTCCTATCACCAAACATAAGATTGGAAAGCAGGCAAAAAGATGATGGAAGGCATGCCTATGAGTTTACTCAATTGGACTTTGAAGTAGAAAGGGCAAAGATGGAAGATATTATGAGGTTAATTGAAAGACTCGTCTATGGCCTCTTTAGAAAAGCTGAAGAGTGGACAGGAAGAGAATTTCCCAAAACGAAGCGCTTTGAGGTCTTTGAGTATAGTGAAGTTCTAGAGGAATTTGGGAGCGATGAAAAGGCTAGTCAAGAAATGGAAGAGCCCTTCTGGATAATTAACATTCCTAGAGAGTTCTATGATAGAGAGGTGGATGGCTTCTGGAGAAATTATGATTTGATACTTCCTTATGGTTATGGAGAAGTGGCAAGCGGTGGAGAGAGGGAATGGGAGTACGAAAAAATAGTAGCAAAGATAAGGAAGGCCGGTCTAAATGAGGATTCCTTTAGACCCTATTTGGAGATTGCAAAGGCTGGAAAGCTGAAACCAAGTGCAGGAGCAGGAATTGGAGTTGAAAGACTTGTTAGATTTATAGTAGGGGCAAAGCACATAGCTGAAGTGCAACCTTTCCCAAGGATTCCGGGAATACCTGCGGTCATATAAAGCAAAAATCTTAAATTCTCAATTCCATCTTTTGAGAGGGACACCATGAAGAAGTTTCCCGCGTACCTTGCATCCTGGGAAGACATAGAGAACTGGGCTAAGGCAGGAGCTTGGAAGGTTCTTGAGAGCGGTTGGATGCCCGATGTAATAGTAGGACTTGCAAGGGGAGGATGGATAGCAGCAAGGCTTTATTGTGACTACTTGGGAGTTAAAGACCTTGTAAGTATTAAGGTTGAGCATTGGGGAGTAACTGCAACGCCCGATGGAAGAGCTAGGTTAAAATATGGGGCTCAATATGACTTTGAGGGCAAGAAGGTTCTAATTGTTGACGACATAACTGATACGGGAGAGAGCATGAGCTTAGCGTATGAGTACATGAAGTCTAGGAATCCTGCCGAGATTAGAACTGCGACCCTTCTCAATATAAAGGGCTCAAAATTCGTTCCGGATTACTACGCCAAGGACATAGATTGGGTCTGGGTTGTGTTTCCGTGGAACTTCGTTGAGGACATGATAAACTTAACTAACAATCTCTTTGAGGAGAAGGACAAGCTAACAACAGACGAGATAATTTCTCTGTTCAAGGAGCTACACGGCATTGAAGTTCCCAGGGAGAAACTAGAAGAAGCCTTAAGAATGGCAGAAAAGCGGAAGATTTTTAAGTTTGAGAACGGCTTCTGGACGAAGGTGTGAGTAGTGGATAAGGAAAAAGCGATAAAAGACATCAGAGAGAAGAGCAACTATTCGAGAGAAATATATGAGATGAACAAAGAGGAAATCGGAAAAGTTCTGGATAGCTATGAAGATCTAAAAGAAAACTACTTAGAGAACCATCCGAGAGCGAGAATAATAAGAATAGTTGTGAAGGAGGAAAATGATCTACCATTAGCAATTGAGTTCCATAGAAAAGATGATTCATTCAAAGACTTCACAATAGCTATAGGAAAGCCATATATAAAAAGAGAGGAGAAGTAATCATTCCTTCCTTTCGCATAACTCAAGAAGAACTCCCGTTACGCTCTTTGGATGAATGAAGGCTATCTTAGCTCCTCCTGCTCCTATTCTTGGTTTTTCATCTATTAACCTGTACCCCTTCTCTTTGAGCTCCTCGAGCTTCTTCTCAATTCCTTCAACCCCAAGAGCTATGTGGTGTATTCCCTCTCCTCTCTTCTCAATAAACTTTGCAATAGGAGAATCTTCGCTGGTTGCCTCTAAAAGCTCAATTCTGCTCTCTCCAATCTTTATAACGGCGACTCTAACTTTCTGGTCAGGAACTTCTTCTATTTCCTCAACTTTTAGTCCTAGCCCTTCCCAAATCTTAATGGCTTCTTCTAAATTCTTCACAGCTATTCCAACGTGGTCAATTTTCTTAAACACTCTTCCCACCTCCAATTATTTTTTCCATGATAAGGGAAGCGGCAGAGTAAGGATCTAGTTCCTTTTTCATAACCTTCTCTAAAATATCTTCAAGATTTCCAGCCTTAATTGAAACCTCAACCTTTTTCGCTATCATATCGGACACAATGGTCTTTATCTCCTCTTCTACTCTTAGTCTTTTCTTTTCCTCTAATTTTCCGGATTTTTCTAGGAACTCTCTATGCCTCTTTATCTGCTCCCAAAGTTCTTTGATACCTTTTCCAAGAGTTGCAACTGTTTCAACTATAGGTGGCCTCCAGCCGAGCTTTTCCCATTTTTCGCTCTCTAAGTCTAAGGTAAGGGAGAGTTCAAAGTAAGTTGCGTCTGCTCCTTCCCTGTCAGCCTTGTTTAAAACGAATATATCAGCTATTTCCATAAGACCAGCTTTTATAGCTTGAATATCATCCCCTAACCCAGGAACTGTAACTAAAACAACAGTATCAGCGGTCTTCACGATATCAACTTCTACTTGACCAACGCCAACAGTTTCAACAAAAATTATATCACAACCATATGCATCTAGAATCTTTATTGCATCGTTAGTAGCCTTCGCTAATCCTCCTAGGCTCCCTCTAGTAGCCATGCTTCTAATGAAAACCCCTGGGTCAGTTGCGTGATCTTGCATCCTAATTCTATCACCTAACAATGCTCCACCTGTAAAGGGAGATGTTGGATCTACGGCAATTACACCTACTATTAGTCCTTCTTTTCTTGCTTCTTTCACCAATTTATCTACCAGAGTAGACTTTCCTGAGCCAGGAGGACCAGTTATTCCAACTATATAGGCATTTCCAGTTAGAGGGTATATCCTTTTTATAATTTCTCTTGCCTTCTTTTCATCATTCTCTACTAGGGTTATTAGCCTAGCAACGGCTCTTCTGTCCCCTTTTCTCATTCTCTCTACAAGGTCGTCTATCATACATCATCACTGGAGAAATTATCCAAGAACAATATAAAAGGATTAAGTAGAGGATCTGAACTTCTTGAGCTTTTCAACGTTTTTGTCGATGAACTCAATTATGGTTTTTAGAGGAGTTCCGGGGCCAAAAACTTCTGCAACTCCCATCTTCTTTAGTTCTTCGGCGTCATCTGGTGGAATTATTCCCCCAGCAACAACTAGAATATCTTCTCCAGGCTTTATTCCTTTCTCCTCCAACAGTTTTAGTATCTTAGGTATTAGAACCATATGAGCTCCTGACAAAATGCTTATCCCAAGAACGTCAACATCTTCTTCAATGACAGCCTCAACTATCTGTTCTGGAGTCTGTCTAATTCCCGTATATATAACTTCATAACCAGCATCTCTAAGGGCTCTTGCCACAACTTTTGCTCCTCTGTCATGTCCATCAAGCCCGGGCTTGGCGATTAGGACTCTAACTTTAGATCTCTCTACCATTATCTTCCCCCAAGTTTTACTAACGTGAAATAATATTTAAAGGTTGCTAAATGTAAAGAATTTGGACATTTTATCCTAAACAAGGCAAGATTTTTATTTAAATGCTGTTAGCTTATTCCATGAAAGTGGTTTATCATCTCTTTAGTGGGGGAAAAGACTCTTCACTTGCGGCATGGATACTCAAAAAATTAGGATATGAGGTTAAGCTAATAACGATAACCTTTGGAGTCTTAGATAATTGGAAGTTTGCAAGAGAAACGGCGGAAATACTTGGTTTTGACCATGAAGTTATAGAAATGCCAATAGGGATCTTAGAGAAAGCTACGGAAATGTGCATAAAGGAAGGAAGGGCGGGAAATGCAATCCAATACATTCATGAAAGAGCTCTTGAATATATCGCTTCCCGTGAAGAAGTGAAAAGGATTAGTGATGGAACTAGGAGAGATGATAGAGTGCCATTTTTAGACTTATCAAAGGCAAGATCACTTGAAGATAGATATAATGTGGCGTATATTCGGCCTCTTCTCGGATTAGGGTACAAAACAATTAGAGAGCTTGTAAATGAAATATTTGTTGTTGTTGAGGATGAAAGCGAAAAGGTTCAAAAGGGGGATTATGAGACGGAATTAAGAGAGTTGATAAGAAGAAAAGGACATGATCCAAGTCAAATATTTCCCAAGCGTCACGTTCAGTCTAGGGTTGTTGGGTTGAGATGATGAACTCGGCAGGTCCTGAAGGATGATGAGGATCTTGAGTGCTGATCACCTAACTATTATACTTAGTCTCCCTATCTTAAACTGTACACCTGTTTCCTGACTAACTTCTCTTATAACCCTGAGTATTACCTCAGTTGCTCTTCTCTTTATCTCTTCATCGCTAATGGAGGATAATGCCCCAAATAATCCCTCTTCTTCAATTTTTGCAAGACTAGCCTCAATTATTAGTTCAACTGAAGAACCTTTTGGCTCATAGTTGAGCTTAAGCCACCTTAAATTAGCGCGAGGTATTGATCTAAGTTCATCTTGCATTTTCTGCCTTAACATTTGGACTGAAGTTTCTATTCGTGCTTTCAAGACGTTTTCTTCAACTTCCTTCTTTTTGTCTTCTAGTAGATAATTCAACTCTTCTATTCCAGCCTCTCTCAGCATTTTTTCAACTTCTTTTTCTAGGCTTTCTTTCTTTTTGAGAATTTCTACTGCTTTTGTAGATAGCTCGGCTTCCTTAGAAAGACTCACTTCAACTTTGTTAACCCATACGTACTTCCCTACTATCTTGCTCAATTCTGAGGCATGTCTTCTTGCCAAGTTAACGATTAAAGCCTGGAGCCTTGCTTCATCCATCTCTTTGGATTTTCCTTCTAACTCAATGTTTATCTCAAATTCTCGAACTCCTCCTAGAACTTCGATGAATAATCTATCAACAAGAACTCCGTTGGCTTCTATCTCTTTTAGCAACGTTCTACTAAACCTCACAAAGTACTGTCTAAATTGCGGATCTACGGCTAGATATAAGTTTGGAGCTAATTGTTCTGCTTTTGGCTTAGTTAATCTCCAAAGGCTTACATCTTCTCTTTCCTTCTCTTCAATAGATTCCACACGACCCCCTGCAATAACGTTAACCTTTATGCTCTTAATTAGAGGCTTATAATCGGTATCTCTCCTAATTTTCGGAAGATGTTTGTGTATAGTAAACATAACTCTTCTTTTGAGAATTTCAGGATTGCCTCCTTCTTGAGAAGCCACGTAAAACTCCCCGCTTATATGAATGACTCCTTCTCCAACTTGGGCAGAGAGGTCGTAGGAAGATATCTTTGCCCCATTTAACTGACTTGTAATCTCGTTGTTAACAGTCTCTACGTAACTTCTTATTGCCTTCTTTATTTTTTCTTTTACTTCTTCGCTGATATCTCCAACAACCTCAATTTTGCTTTCTTTTCGTATTTCTATTGGAGCTTCTTTTTTCTCTTCTTTCTTTTTCTTTTCTTCGGTGACAATTTCTTCGGTCTTCTTCATTATCTTTTGAATTTCTTCTTCTTTTTCTTCTTTTGCTTCTTCTATTGCAGATTCTATAGTCCTAGTGGCTCCTTTTTTGAAAACACTACTCAGTGGAACAGCTGGGGTTTGAGAATACACTTCCAAGTTGTTTGCAAGAATTAACCTGAACTGGTTGTCATCTAAAGGATATACAGAAACTATTAGGGGAAGCTCAACGAGTTCAGCTAATTTTTTAATTGCTTCCTCTCCAACGACTTTTTTCTTTGCTTGGACATAGGAACATTCTATTGCGAGAATCCTAGAACCATCCACTAACATTTCCAGGAGATAATTGTCTTCCATGTCCTTACCAAAGATTTTTACGTATGCACCCCTAGCTTTGGTTGAATTTATAACGCTGAGTACAGTATTTAAAAGATCTTCAGCGGAGAGGCATACTGAATTTTCTACCCCTGGCTTAAGATTTCCAAATTCCATGTCCCTCACCATTAGAGATATATACCCATAATGTAATGATAACAGTTAGATGTTCCAGCCTTAAATTTAGATTAGCGAAGACAATATTTAAACATTATTGAATTCCAGGTGACGCTCATGCGAGTCTTAGTACTTGGAGGAGGGGTACTGGGAAGAGCCATAGCAGAAAGTCTATTTGGAGAGTTTGAGGTTATTGTAGTGGAGAAGGACGAGGTTAGAGTTCAGACTCTGGCTGAAAAAGGGTTGCAAGTAGTTCAGGGTGACTTTTCTTACACAGCTACCTTGCTAAAGGCTCATATCGAAAAAGCAGACCTCATTGTCATTACGATAAGTGATCCAGAGGTAATAGCAAAGACTCTTCATGTGATCCAAAATAACAACAAAGATGCAGCTGTTCTTCTAATTTTGCCTGAAGATACCTCTTTAGAGGAAATTGCGTCGATAGCAAAGGAGAAATACGATACTGACGTCAAAGTTGACTATGTAATAAATCCAAGAAGTGCTATTGTTAGGGCAGTAGTGGATACAATAGAAAAAATTGGGGAGAAAAAGAATTCTATGAAACTCATAGAAAAGCTAAATGAGATAAAGGAAAATACTGACACACTCTTGATAGTTATGCATGATAATCCTGATCCTGATTGTATGGCAAGCGCATCGGCTCTCTCCCTAATTGCTCAGACGGTAGGTTTAAAGACAGTAATAGTTTACGGGGGAGATATAACTCACCATCAGAACAGAGCCATGGTTAACATTCTTGGAATGGATTTCAGGAAAGTTTCGAGGGGAAGTTATGAAATTAAGAGGCATTCGGCGATTGCCATCGTTGATGCCCAGCCAAATGGAAACATTTCAATCTTGGACGATGAGGACATAGCAAAGGTCCAAATAATTATAGACCATCATCAAATCCTTCAAAATCTAAGAGAAAAGCTTCCCGATAATTGTTTTGTCGATATAAGGCCCGAGGCAAATTCTACATCCTCAATTTTGGTGGAATACCTGAAGTCCCTCGAAATACCAATTGACGAAAACCTTGCCACGGCCCTCTTCTATGGAATGTACATAGATACCAAAAAGTTCTCCAAGCTAAGTAAGATAGATATAAAGGCCATAGAATTTCTCAGTGGACATGTGGATTATGACCTCCTAGATAAAATTGAGTTCCCAGACATTAGCACAGAAACTGCAGAGATTCTTGCTAGGGCAATTTTAAACAGGAGAATATACAAGAACGTAATAATAAGTAACGTTGGGTTCATTGCCAATAGAGATGCCATAGCGGAAGCAGCAGACTTTTTGCTGAGACTTGAGGGAATAACAACTGTTCTTGTCTTTGGGATAGTAGATGACAGAATTGAAATCTCAGCAAGAACAAGGGATGTAAGGGTTAACATAGGCGCAATAATGAAGGAGGCATTTGGTTCTCTTGGAAGTGGTGGAGGACATCCTCAGGCTGGAGGAGCGAGAATACCCCTAGGAATATTTAAGCTTGCAAAGGATAAGGCATCCCTTCTAAGACTTGTTGAGGAGGCGATAACGGAAAGGTTTTTAGAGGCCCTGGGAATGAGGGAGGGCACATAATTTGAGAATTCTTCTTGTTACTGGTAGATTAGCGGAACCTCTAGTTAGAAAATACGGAAAAGGATGTGATGTTTTTGTAACTCCAGTTACGGTAGCTGCTTTTCTAACCCCCGAACTTATAGTGTACTATCTGAAAAAATCCAAAATAAACGTGAAGGAATATGACCTAATATTGATTCCCGGTCTTGTAAAAGGATCAGCAGAAGTTATAGAGAGGGAGTTTGGGGTTCCTGCATATAAAGGTCCAAAGAATGCTGTTGATATTCCCCAGGTGTTGAAAGCCATAAAACAGGGATTCAAGCTAAGCAAGATAGTGCCAGCAGATGAGTTATTTTCTCAGGATGCGCTAAAGAAAGTTGAAGACATAAGAAACAAGGCTAAAAACAAGAGATACATAGAGAAGGCTCTGAAGAGGCCTGGAAATATATTAATTGGAACTCTCCCTGTAGGGCTTGATTTCCCTACAAGGATAGTGGCTGAGATTGTTGACGCTCCTTCTCTAACAATAGAGGAAATAATGAGGAAAGCAAAATACTATCTAAGGGAAGGTGCTGATATAATCGACATAGGAATGGAAAGTGGGAAAACTAATGTGGAATTCCTTGAAAGTGTTCTTCCAGAAATCAAGGAGAAAATAAATGCACCACTCTCCTTGGATACGCTTAACCCAAAGGAAATTGAAGCTGGGGAGAAGGAAGTAGATCTTATTTTGAGCGTTGATTTTGGGACAGTTGAGGAAATATTGCCCTCAAAGCCAGTAGTTTTAATTCCAACGAATATGAAGGAAGGAAAGTTTATAGAAGATCCCATAGGAAGGGCAAAAGCGTTAGAAAAACTTAAGGAAAAGGCCCTAAATCTTGGATACAAGGGGTTGATACTTGACCCTATATTAGAGCATTATCCGAACTTTTCCAGGTCTCTAGTGGCGTTTTACTTATATAGGATGAGAAATCCTCAGGATATTCTCCTCGCGGGGGTAGGAAATATTACCGAAATGATGGATGCAGACAGTGTGGGATTAAATGCTCTCTTGGCAAGTATAGCTGGTGAGCTTAAAATTTCGCTCCTTTTAACGACGGAAGTAAGCCCAAAAGCTACTGGAAGCGTTAGAGAGCTTAAAAGAGGTATTGACATGGTTCTCTTGGGAGGAGTAAAAGACGTGGGTATTAACCTGCTTATCCTGAAAGAAAAACGAAGGAAGGAGCAAAAGATTGAATTCGCTAAAACAATTATTAGGGCAAAGAAAAAGCCTGTAAAGTTGGAAGAAGTGTATTTTAAAATTTACGTTGTTGGAACAGAGCTTGCTGTAACGGCATATAAAGGAACAAATCCTGTTATGACGATCATCGGAAAGGAACCAAATGAAATCATAGACACAATACTAGAGCATTTTTCGATATCCCCTCGGCATGCATTTTACCTTGGTAGGGAGCTTGAGAAGGCATATACTGGATTAAAAATAAGAAGGTCCTATGTTCAAGAAGAAGAGCTCTTTGGCGATTTTTATTTTGAGAAAAGGTTTATAACTTATTATCGAAGAATATAGTCTGAGGGATCTCTATGCAACCAAGAAAGAAAATTAAGAAAGAGTTTGAGGAAGAAGAGCTTTTAGAAGAGATGGAAGAAGATTGGACGGAAGAAGAGGAGTGGGAAGACTGGGATGAAGAAGAATATGAGGAAGATTGGGAAGAAGATTGGGATGAAGAGTGGGAAGAGGAAGAGTGGGAGGAAGAAGAGGATGAGTGGTGAAATTATAGCAAGAAGAGCTTCTTCCTGGGAAATAGATCTCATACTCAAAGAAGCGGAAAAATTTGGGACACTTGTCCATAATTTTTTTGCCATAGTTGAAGGGAAATATCGAGACGTTTATGCGGTAAATAATGAAGTTTGGAAGATTATTGAGGATTTAACAGTGAGACCTTTTGCGCTAGGAACCTTTGTAGGGATGATAAAAGTTGACGAGAACCTCGTTGAGAAATTTTATCCAGCCATAGAGTTCTTTACCTTTGTTGATATTGAAAAGAACTATGCTGTTCTTGGCCCTAAGGCATCTTTTCTGTTTACTACTGGAAAAGACGTTCCTAAAAAAGCAGTGAGAAAGCTAGTTTGGAAAGGAAGCAAAAAAATTGTAGTTATGAACGAGTTAGGGGACGTTCTTGGAATAGGAAGAATAAACCCAAGTAACGAGGAAAAGTTCATAAAAAATATAACAGATGTAGGAGCATTTCTAAGAAAATAACTATTACTTAGCTTCCTGCTTCCCTGGGAAAGAAGCGAATTCAACTGTTCCTCTTTGCCTTACGGGTTGCTTATAGCCATAAGTGCGTAGACCTCTTCTGGGACTTGAAGATGTGGGGAGTCACCGTTCCCCCCGAAAGCCAGCCAATGAAGATGAGAGGCTGGAAGGTTGGCCATGTCGATATTTACGAACTTTACACAAAATCACGGCCAACCAGAACGGCCATTCTTATAGCCTTTAGAACTTCCTCACTATCTTCAATGCTAATGAACCTATATATTGGAATTCCAAATGGGCCATTGTTTATGAATCAATGTTGTGACTGTGGAGTTTCCTTTCTAGCACGTCTCTCTAGGAGATTTGCTTTAGCAAATTGTTGTCTATATTGCATCCGTGGCCATTGTAAGAGGTACATAAACAAAAACCACTGTATTAAAGACCCCAGAAATCCACTAAGGAGATCCACTTTGTATATATTCTAACTTAACTACTGAAACGTTTTTATTCCTTTAAGCAATTGCTACAAACATGTATAAGCTCGTCAGTTTCAGAGATAGCGAGATCTTTGGAAGAGTTGCAGAGGTGGAATTTTCCCTAATAAGAGAAGGAAGCTATGCATACCTCCTTGGTGACTTTAATGCATTTAATGAGGGAAGTTTTAGAATGGAGCAAGAAGGAAAGAATTGGAAGATTAAAATCGCCCTTCCAGAAGGGGTATGGCACTATGCTTTTTCAATAGATGGGAAATTCGTCTTAGATCCAGATAATCCTGAAAGAAGAGTATATACTAGAAAGGGTTACAAATTCCACAGAGAAGTTAATGTTGCAAGAATTGTCAAAAGTGACGATTTGGTTTTCCATACTCCTTCTCTCCTGTATCTGTATGAAATTTTTGGGAGGGTTCACGTTCTTTTAAGGACACAAAAGGGGGTAATAAAAGGGGCAACTTTCCTGGGGGAGAAGCATGTTCCTATGAGGAAGAAGGCTTCTGATGAGCTATTTGATTACTTTGAGGTTATCGTAGAAGGAGGAGATAAGAGGTTAAATTATTCATTTGAAGTATTAACAATGGAAGGAGCGAAATTTGAGTATGGTCAATTTAAGGCGAGACCCTTCAGTATCGAATTTCCAACCTGGGTTATTGACAGGGTATTCTATCAAATAATGCCAGACAAATTTGCTAGGTCTAGGAAAATTCAAGGAATTGCCTATCCAAAAGATAAATATTGGGGAGGAGATCTAATCGGAATTAAGGAAAAGATAGACCACCTTGTGAACCTTGGAATAAATGCAATATATTTAACTCCAATCTTCAGTTCCCTCACATATCATGGATATGACATAGTTGATTATTTCCACGTTGCAAGGAGACTTGGAGGAGACAGGGCCTTTGTGGATTTGTTATCTGAGCTTAAAAGGTTTGATATAAAGGTTATCCTTGATGGGGTATTTCACCATACGAGCTTTTTCCACCCATATTTCCAAGATGTTGTAAGGAAGGGGGAAAATAGCAGCTTTAAAAACTTTTACAGGATTATTAAATTTCCAGTAGTCTCAAAAGAATTTCTTCAAATCCTCCATTCAAAATCTTCCTGGGAAGAAAAGTACAAAAAGATAAAATCCCTTGGCTGGAATTACGAGAGCTTTTTCTCAGTTTGGATAATGCCGAGATTAAACCACGATAATCCAAAGGTTAGAGAGTTTATCAAGAATGTGATTCTTTTCTGGACAAATAAGGGGGTCGATGGATTTAGAATGGATGTTGCTCATGGGGTTCCTCCAGAAGTGTGGAAAGAAGTTAGAGAAGCATTGCCAAAAGAAAAGTACTTAATTGGAGAAGTTATGGATGATGCAAGGTTATGGCTGTTTGATAAATTCCATGGAGTCATGAACTATCGGCTCTATGATGCAATCTTAAGGTTTTTTGGATATGAGGAGATTACAGCCGAGGAATTCTTAAATGAACTAGAGCTCTTAAGCTCGTATTATGGCCCAGCAGAGTATCTAATGTATAATTTTTTAGACAATCATGATGTTGAGAGATTTTTGGATATAGTTGGGGATAAGAGGAAGTACGTGTGTGCTTTGGTCTTCTTGATGACTTACAAAGGTATTCCATCTCTCTTCTACGGAGATGAAATAGGGTTGAGAGGGATTAATCTCCAAGGAATGGAATCTTCCAGAGCACCAATGTTGTGGAATGAAGAAGAGTGGGATCAAAGGATTTTGGAGATAACAAAGACACTAGTAAAGATTAGGAAAAACAATAAAGCCCTCCTTTTTGGTAATTTTGTCCCGGTGAAGTTTAAAAGAAAATTCATGGTATACAAGAGGGAACACATGGGAGAGAGAACTATCGTTGCCATTAACTACTCAAATTCACGCGTTAAAGAACTAGGAATAACAATTCCTGAATATTCGGGCGTGATAATTAATGAAGATAAAGTGAAATTGATAAAGTACTAAAATTTCTCTTTGACGTTCATTTATGTACATTAGCACAAGATATATATAGCCTTAAAATATGTATCACTATCGATGATACTAACATGGGAGGTGTACATATGAGGAGAGCAACATACGCCTTTGCTCTTTTGGCCATTTTAGTTCTTGGAGTAGTGGCTAGTGGATGTATTGGTGGAGGAACTACAACACCAACCCAAACTTCCCCTGCTACTCAACCAACCACAACACAAACTCCAACACAGACTGAGACACAGGCTGTGGAGTGTGGAAGTGGAAAAGTTGTTATTTGGCATGCAATGCAACCCAATGAGCTTGAGGTCTTCCAAAGCTTAGCGGAAGAATACATGGCACTCTGTCCAGAAGTTGAGATAGTTTTTGAACAAAAGCCAAACTTGGAAGATGCTCTTAAGGCTGCAATACCCACAGGTCAAGGTCCTGACCTCTTTATCTGGGCTCACGACTGGATTGGAAAGTTTGCTGAGGCAGGATTACTTGAGCCAATTGATGAATATGTAACTGAAGATCTCCTTAACGAGTTTGCTCCAATGGCCCAGGATGCAATGCAGTATAAAGGTCACTACTATGCTCTACCATTCGCCGCTGAAACAGTTGCAATAATCTACAACAAAGAAATGGTTAGCGAGCCACCGAAAACCTTTGATGAGATGAAGGCAATAATGGAGAAGTACTATGATCCAGCAAATGAGAAGTATGGAATAGCTTGGCCAATTAATGCCTACTTTATCTCAGCAATTGCTCAGGCCTTTGGTGGTTACTACTTTGACGACAAAACAGAGCAACCGGGACTAGATAAGCCTGAGACAATCGAAGGATTTAAGTTCTTCTTCACAGAAATATGGCCATACATGGCTCCAACTGGAGACTACAACACTCAACAGAGTATATTCCTCGAGGGTAGAGCCCCAATGATGGTTAATGGTCCATGGAGCATTAACGACGTTAAGAAGGCAGGAATAAACTTTGGAGTGGTTCCACTACCTCCAATAATCAAGGATGGTAAGGAGTACTGGCCAAGGCCTTACGGTGGAGTTAAGTTGATTTACTTCGCAGCGGGAATAAAGAACAAGGATGCTGCATGGAAGTTCGCAAAGTGGCTTACCACAAGCGAAGAGTCAATTAAGACATTGGCACTAGAGCTGGGATACATACCGGTTCTTACGAAGGTTCTTGATGATCCAGAAATTAAGAATGATCCAGTAATCTATGGCTTTGGACAAGCAGTTCAGCACGCATACCTAATGCCAAAGAGTCCAAAGATGAGTGCTGTTTGGGGCGGAGTTGATGGGGCAATTAACGAAATCCTCCAAGATCCACAAAACGCTGACATTGAAGGAATACTAAAGAAGTATCAACAAGAAATCCTTAACAACATGCAAGGATGATTCCTTCTTCTTACTATTTTTATTTTGGAGGTGGAAAAATGAAAAAAACAACAGTAGCTGCACTCATGTTAATAATCCCAGGAATAGCGGCGTTCTTGTTTTTCAACTTGTGGCCAATAGTATACTCAATCTACCTAGCCTTTACCAATGCAAAATTAGGGAACTTCCCAATTCAATCCCCTACAGCCGAACCTTTGAGGTTTGTTGGATTGGAGAACTTTAAGTGGTTATTAAAGCAAGAAAAGTTTCTTAATGCATTTAAGTGGACGTGGATATTTGTGGCAACAAGCGTTACTTTAAAAGTTCTTGCTGGTCTATTCTTAAGCCTCTTGTACAATAGTAAGTATGTGAGAGGAAAAACTATCTATAGGTCTCTACTCATTATTCCCTGGGCACTTCCTCTCCTGTTCTCAGTTACGGTGTGGAAGTTCATGTTTGATCCTGTATTTGGGCCAATAAACCTAACTCTAAAATCCATTGGTCTCGAGGGGCCTAACTGGATAAATGATCCATTTTGGGGTTTCATTGCTCTTAACATAATAGAAGTTTGGCTGGCTTACCCATTCATGATGACGGTAATTACCGCAGCTCTTCAATCAGTGCCAGATGTGCTAATAGAAGCTGCAATTATTGATGGAGCAAACTACTGGCAGAGGCTCAGGCATGTAGTTCTTCCCGTAGTTGGAAAGCCAATAGCATTTGCAACGATACTCACAAGTGCGGCCAGTTTTCAGTACTTCATGGTTCCGTACATCTACAACGCAGGTCTCTTCGAAGATAGGTTCATACTACTCTACGGATTCAGACAAGCATTTGGAGCAACTCCCTATTATGGTAGGGCTACAGCCGTGATGATCATTGCCACAATAATTCTGGCAATTTACATGTACGTGAATGTTAAGATAACAAGATTACAGGAGGGTGCTAAAGAATGAGGAGAGATGAGCTTATAAAATCTGGAATAATGACTTTTTTGGCAATAGTGGTCATGTTTTTAATCCTCTTCCCAGTTTACTACATATTCACGGTTTCCATAAAACCGGCTGCGACAATAGCAACAACTGAATTAGATTTAATACCTGATAAAGTTACTGGAGAAGCTTATAGGGAAGTACTCTTTGGGTTAAGGGGAACTAGAATTTCGGAGGAATTTACAGGGACACTAGAAGGATTTGCAAAAATAGTTGGAGGGAAGCTTCAAGTTGAAAATGGAGTTATAAAAGGTGAAGTTAAGTACGGCCCATTTACAGGCATAAGATTTGAAGTCCCAGTTGGAGGATTGTCATTTGAGTTATCCCAACAGGTTAATGAAGTTCAAGGAAATCTAAAGGCTGAGATTAGTGGAATAATCTCCTTAACTAGGGTTAATTCAGACGGTACCATAGGGCTTGGTGTAATAAAGAACGTTACCCTGAAGTCAGGGGAAGTCAATGGGTTAAAAATCTCAGAAGGAAAATTAGCTGGATTTATAAGAATAAGAGACTCTGGAAAGGCTGAACTTACAGCGATTGGGAAGTTCGTAAACTCAAAGTTCTTCCACCACCTTAGGAATAGCTTAATTCTTGCAACATTAACTGTGTTCCTGACTTTACTCTTCGTAGTTCCGGCTGCATATGCATTCTCAAGGCTCAAGTTCTTTGGAAGAGAGCACATACTATACTTCTACCTGATGTTTACCCAGGTAGCAGGAGGTTTAGGAATAGCGGGATTGATAGCCCTTTATGGTATGCTCGTAAAGCTAGGCCTCTACAACAAGCTTCCAGCTTTGGCCATAATATACGCTGCAGGTAGCGTTCCATTCAACACTTGGCTTCTCAAAAGTTACATAGACTCTATAAGTCCAGACTTTGACGAGGCCGCACTTGTTGATGGAGCAAGCTATCTCCAGATAATAAGATACGTATTACTCCCAATGGCTCTTCCAGGAATTGCTACGGTAGCAGTTATGTCATTCATAGGAGGGTGGACAGAATTCATCCTTGCAAGCCTATTGTTAACCGAGGAGAATCAACCTCTCTCAGTGTGGATATACACCCTAATGGGTGGAATTGGAAGGGGAATTGACTGGAACTACTTTGCAGCTGCAGCGTTACTATTTGCACTTCCCGTGTTTATAATGTTCATGCTTGCTCAAAACTACATTAGAAGTGGCCTAACTGTCGGTGGATTGAAAGAATGAGGTGGTGGAAATGAGTAGGAAGCTTTCTCTCCTCTTAGTATTTCTAATTTTTGGAAGCATGCTGGGAGCAAACAACATTGTAAAAGCTGAGGAGCCAAAGCCATTAAACGTCATAATAGTTTGGCACCAACACCAACCCTACTATTATGATCCCGTGCAGGGCATCTATACTAGGCCTTGGGTTAGGCTACATGCGGCAAATAACTATTGGAAGATGGCACACTACCTAACGGAATTTCCAGACATTCACGTTACCATAGACTTATCTGGGTCTCTGATAGCTCAGTTAGCTGACTACATGAATGGAGCAAAGGACATCTACCAGATAATTTCGGAGAAAATCGCCAATGGTGAGCCTCTAACTTATGATGAGAAATGGTTTATGCTTCAGGCCCCAGGAGGGTTCTTTGATCACACAATTCCTTGGAATGGAGAGCCCGTTACAGACGAGAATGGCAACCCAATAAGAGACTTCTGGGATAGGTATACTGAGCTTAAAGACAAGATGTTAGCTGCAAAGCAAAAGTATGCCAACCTCCCTCTAGAGGAGCAAAAAGTTGCAGTTACAAACGAATTCACGGAGCAAGATTACATTGACCTTGCGGTTCTCTTCAACCTTGCATGGATAGATTACAATTACATAATCAGCACTCCTGAATTAAAGGCCCTCTACGACAAAGTTGATGAAGGAGGATACACAAGGGAAGACTTAAAGACAGTTCTCTACCACCAGATGTGGTTGCTAAACAATACTTTCAAGGAGCATGAGAAAATAAACCTTCTTCTTGGAAATGGAAACGTTGAAGTTACAGTTGTTCCTTACGCTCACCCAATTGGCCCAATACTTAACGACTTTGGATGGAGTGAAGACTTTGATGCCCATGTAAAGAAGGCTCACGAGCTATACAAGAAGTACCTCGGAGGGGGAGTAGCAACTCCTAGGGGAGGTTGGGCTGCAGAATCGGCACTTAATGACAAGACGTTAGAAATTTTGGCTGAGAATGGCTGGCAATGGGTAATGACTGATCAAATGGTGCTGGAGAGAATGGGCATTCCATATAGCATTGAAAACTATTATAGACCGTGGGTAGCGGAGTTCAATGGAAAGAAGATATACTTGTTCCCAAGAAATCACGATCTAAGTGACAGAGTTGGATTCAGATACAGCGGAATGAACCAATATGAGGCCGTTGAAGACTTCATAAATGAGCTCCTTAAGATTCAAAAGTACAACTATGATGGTTCCTTGGTCTATGTAATAACATTGGATGGAGAGAATCCCTGGGAGCACTATCCCTATGATGGGAAACTCTTCCTTGAGACACTGTACAAGAGGCTATCAGAGCTTCAAGAGGCTGGTTTAATTAGAACTCTAACTCCCACCGAGTACATTCAGCTCTACGGAGACAAGGCAAACAAGCTCACTCCTCAGATGATGGAGAGGTTGGACTTTACTACAGAAGAGAGAGTAGAAGCTCTTAAAGTGGCTAACTCCCTAGGTGAGCTCTATGATCTCGCAGGAGTTACTGAAGAAATGCAGTGGCCAGAGTCAAGTTGGATTGATGGAACGCTCTCGACATGGATAGGTGAGCCACAAGAAAACTATGCATGGTATTGGCTATATTTAGCGAGAAGAACCTTAATGGAGAACAAAGACAAAATGGACAGCGCTTCCTGGGAAAAGGCTTATGAGTACTTACTCAGGGCTGAGGCAAGTGACTGGTTCTGGTGGTATGGAAATGATCAAGATAGTGGGCAAGATTACTCCTTTGACAGATACTTCAAGACATATCTTTACGAAATCTACAAGTTAGCAGGAGTTGAGCCTCCAAGCTATCTCTATGGAAACTACTTCCCAGATGGTGCTCCTTACACAGTAAGAGCCTTAGAAGGGCTAAAAGAGGGAGATGTGAAAGAGTACTCAAGCTTATCTCCAGTGGCTGAAGGGGTAAAAGTCTTCTTTGATTCCCAGGGACTTCACTTCATAATAAAAGGTAGCCTTGATAAGTTTGAAATAAGCATTTATGAGAAGGACAAGAGGATTGGCAACACCTTTACACTTCTACAGAAGAAACCCGATAAGATTAGATATGATGTGTTCCCATTTGTAAGGGATAGCGTTGGGTTAATGATAACTAAGCACATTGTATACAAGGATGGAAAAGCTGAAATATACAACGCCACTGACTATGAGGGTTATGAGAAGATTGGAGAGGCTCAGGTAAGCGTAAATGGGGATGAAATTGAAGTTATTGTTCCATTTGAATACCTAGAGACTCCAGAAGACTTCTACTTCGCAGTTTCAACAGTAGATGAGCTGGGAATGTTAGAGGTAATAACTACTCCAGTTAACCTCAAACTACCAGTCCAAGTAAAAGGAGTGGTGCTGGTAGATATAGCAGATCCAGAGGGAGATGATCACGGGCCAGGAACATACACTTATCCAACAGACAAGGTATTTGTAGAGGGGGCCTTTGACTTGCTTAGGTTCAGAATGCTAGAACAGACCGACGCATACGTCATGGAGTTTTACTTCAAGGAGCTTGGTGGAAACCCATGGAATGGGCCTAATGGATTCAGCTTGCAAATCATTGAAGTGTATCTTGACTTCAAAGAGGGAGGTAATACTTCAGCAATCAAGATGTTCCCAGATGGGCCAGGAGCTAATGTAAAGCTAGATCCAAGACATCCCTGGGATGTTGCCTTAAGAATTGCTGGGTGGGATTATGGTAATCTAATAGTGCTGGCTAATGGAACTGTTTATCAAGGTGAGATGCAGATAAGCGCAGATCCAACTAAGAATGCAGTAATAGTGAAACTTCCAAAGAAGTATCTCTCAATTGGGGACTATGGGCTCTATGCAGCAGTCTTAGTAGGTTCTCAAGATGGTTATGGGCCTGACAAGTGGAGGCCAGTTGCTGTTGAAGCAGAGCAATGGAAGCTTGGAGGGGCAGATCCGCAGGCTGTAGTGGACAACCTTGCACCTAGAGTAGTTGATATGCTCGTTCCAGAAGGATTTAAGCCCACCCAGGAGGAGCAACTAAGTAGTTATGACGTAGAGAAGAAAGAGCTGGCTACAGTATACATGATAACACTAGTAAGCGGAAGTGGTGAGAAAGAGGAGGAGGTAGAAGAGGAAACCCCAACTCAGACTGAAACCCAGACGCCAACAGAAACTAGGACTGAGACCAAAACTCCAACTGAAACGACAACTACCACACCAACAGAAACAAAAGAGACACCAACACAAACCACTACTACCCAACCTGCAAGAACAGAAACGCAAGGGGGAATATGTGGTCCTGGATTGATTGTACTATTGGCAGCTCTAGGTGTTTTAAGAAGAAGGAGCTGACTTCACTTTACTTTAAATTTTTTCAAGGAGGGAAGAGAAATGGCTGGTGTTAGGCTTGTGGGTGTTTGGAAGCAGTTTGGGAGTTTTACTGCGGTGAAGGATTTAACGCTGGAGGTTAGGGATGGTGAATTCCTAGTCCTCCTCGGCCCCTCGGGCTGTGGTAAGACTACAACTTTAAGGATGATTGCTGGTTTGGAGGAACCAACAAAAGGTCAAATCTACATTGGGGATAAGCTCGTCGCTGATCCAGAGAAGGGAGTCTTTGTTCCACCAAAGGATAGGGATATTGCCATGGTCTTCCAGAGCTATGCATTGTACCCCCACATGACTGTTTATGAGAACATCGC
The DNA here is from genome assembly GCF_030153625.1 of Pyrococcus sp. Lineage (NCBI taxonomy): Archaea > Methanobacteriati > Methanobacteriota > Thermococci > Thermococcales > Thermococcaceae > Pyrococcus > Pyrococcus sp. The sequence continues at coordinate 32,750 of NZ_JASKLM010000012.1, forward strand.
CTTTCCACTAAAGCTTAGGAAGGTTCCAAAGCAGGAGATTGACAAGAAGGTTAGGGAAGTTGCAGAAATGCTTGGGTTGACCGAGCTTTTAAATAGAAAGCCGAGAGAGTTGAGTGGTGGGCAGAGGCAGCGTGTGGCACTAGGAAGGGCCATTGTTAGGAGACCTCAAGTCTTCCTAATGGATGAGCCATTGTCAAACTTAGATGCTAAATTAAGGGTGAAGATGCGTGCTGAACTTAAAAAACTCCAAAAGCAATTGGGCGTGACTACAATCTACGTAACCCACGACCAGGTTGAGGCAATGACCATGGGTGATAGGATTGCTGTGATGAATCAAGGAGTATTACAACAAGTTGGGACTCCAGAGGAGGTTTATGAAAAGCCAGCAAATACTTTCGTCGCTGGTTTCATTGGATCACCACCAATGAACTTCCTGGATGCTACGATTACTGAGGATGGGTTCTTGGACTTTGGTGAGTTTAGGCTTAAATTACTCCCAGATCAATTTGAAGTCCTGCAGGATTACGTTGGGAAGGAGGTCATCTTTGGCATTAGGCCTGAAGACATTTACGACGCACTCTTTGCCCAAGTAAAGATTCCCGGGGAGAATATGGCTAGGGGCGTTGTTGATATAATCGAAAACCTCGGTGGAGAAAAAATCGTGCACATAAGCATTGGAGGATTGATAGTAACAGCAAAATTCCCAGGAGAATCAAGAGTCAAAGAAGGAGACGAAATAGACATTGTCTTCGACATGAAAAAAATCCACATATTCAACAAAAAAACAGGAAAAGCAATACTTTAGAGAAGGGATTCCAAAATTTCTTTTGCCTTCTTAATTCCATCCTTAAGTTTTGTTATTTCTTCTTCAAGCTCTTTAATCCTGTTTTCTAGTTCCTTTGCCTTTTCTGCCTCTGCTTGTACTTCTTCAAGCTTCTTCTTTAGTTCTTCACTTTCCTTTGCTAGTTGCTCAAGCTCCTTGACTTTGTTCTCCAACTCCTCTGCCCTCTTAGCTTTTGCCTCATATTCTATAAGTTTTACTTTCTGTTCCTTGAGTTCTTTCTCTAGCTCTTTTTTCTCTTCTTCTAACTTTTGAAGCTTCTTCTTTAGGTTCTCTATTTCTTCCTTGGCTTTTTCTAAGCTTTCAAGCTCTGCTGCTTCAACTTTTTCTTTTATTGCTTCATACTCTTGTTTTAACTTTTCATATTCTTGCAACAATTTTTCGTACTCTTCTTTGGCGACTACCTCTCTTAATCCACCTTTTTCTATCATTTCAATGGTCTTTATCAACTCATCAAGCTTTCCTTGCTTTATTAGCTCGTAGGTCTCCCTGACCAATTGGCCAGCCTTGCTCTCTCCCTTTAAGTGTTTCCTTATCGTCTGCTCAGTCCTACCTAGTTCTCTGGCTATTTCACTAACTGTCATTCCAGCCTTCTCTCTTGCTATGGCTCCTGCAGCCACTGCTAGGCTGTCGACCCATGTTAATCTTTCTGCTGGGTCCTTTATTAGTTCAATAACTTCTGGCCTAAATAGCGTGGCGAATAGTAGTATGCTCTCTAACTGGTGGATTTCACTTCTTGTAATTGGATTTAGGGGAACTTCTACACTCATCTTTCCTCACCTCCTTTAGAGTTCGTAAATCCTACCCCTCTTCAATACCTTGTCTGGATATACTATAATTCCCTTGTCAGTTATGTCGAAAGGATGTCTCTTCATTGAATGGCTTGTACCTCTCATCTTCCAAACTATGAGAGAACGCTTAAGTTCACCGTCTATTTCATCAAGATCCAGTCTAATTATTCCATCAACACCATGCTCTACACCTGGGCCACCAAAACCTCTCTCTCCAACGCTTATCTGACTAACAAAGATGCTTGTACATCCAGTTCCGGCTAGAACTCTCTTGAGTTGAAGAATTATGCTTCTAGCCATGGCAGGCTTGTTTATGTAGAGTGTTGTAACTGAATCAACCACCACCCTCTTTGCATTTATGTCCCTTATTGCTTGCCTAAGCACTTCTATGAACTCCCTAATGTCTGTAAGGTCATGAACGATGTACTTCTCATATTCTTTGCTTTTGCCCACTCCAGCTGTGAATGCATCTACCATTGCAAATAATCCTTCTTCTTCGTATTTTCTGACATCCCAGCCAAATTGGGCCATATTTTGTCTAACTTGGACAGGGTGTTCCTCTAAAGCAACGTATATTCCTGGTTCTCCCATTTGGAGGCCATTCCAGAGGAACTGTTGACTAAAGATACTTTTTCCTGTACCTGGGCCACCGCTTAGTAAAACTACGTTTCTTTCAGGTATCCCACCGTGTAAAATTTCGTCCATTCCAGGTATTCCGGTTTTAACTCTTCTTACCATCTTAATCACCCCCGCACTAGGCACTATAGGTTTTACTAACTTCAATATACTATAATTTGCCAAGAATATTTAAGTGTTTCTACCTTGGAATATTCATCACAAAAAAAAAAAAAAAAAAACATTGAGCCCTAAAACCCATATTAGGTAGAAATAGAAAAGCATCAAGAAAAAGCCAAGGAAGAGAAGAATTACTTGTTGCCGTTTCTTCTGTCAAGTTTTTCTTCCCAGGTTAGGATGGTATGAGTAAATGTGCTATCTTCCTCCTCAATCCCCCTCTTTAATTCTGATACGTGAGCGTACTTTGCTTTAAACTTCTCTAAGATGTAATCAACGGCCTTTTCTGGATCTGCTTTTTCACCGCATGTATAGACATCTAAAGCAGCATATCCTTTCTCGGGCCAAGTGTGGACGGAAATGTGACTTTCGGCAACTATGACAACTCCACTTACCCCCATAGGTGAGAACTTAAAGAAGTAGCTAGCCTTAACTTCCATGTTTCCTACTTTTGCTGCTTCGAGAAAGATCTCTCTAATCTTGTTTGGGTCAGCGATGACTTCAGGATCGCAACCAGCAGCTTCAACAACATAGTGATATCCTATTGTATCCATTCTCTCACCTCCCCACCTTCTATTTACATTTTGATACTGGAATGGGGATACTTTTAAAGTTTTTTGGTATAGTGAAAAGAAATTATCGGGATATTTTAGTTTTGTCCCGTAAATATCATGCCTTCTTGGGTTTTTTCTTATCCTTTTCGACAATTTTTTGAAAAATCTGATAGTTCCTAGTCTTTTTTAATTTTGGGCTTTCATTGATGAACAAAATTACAAAAATTAACCAAAACCACCCCTTATGAGCTTACTATATTGGTGGGGAATACTTTTTACGGAGAATAAAGGAGGAAAAAGATATAAATAGCACGGATAGTGAGAAACTACCAATGTGGGCTTATCTAGCAATCTTAGCGATGGCCTATGTCACTTACAAAACAAAAGCGCTTGACATAAAGGGAATAATAGCTGCCCTGCTCTTAGGGGTCATTATAGTAACCTTAGGAGGAATTATACCCTTTATTGCATTGTTGGCATTTCTAGTTATGGGAACTCTTGCAACAAAATTTAGGTACAGAGAAAAGAGAAAGATGGGTCTAATAGATGAAAGTATCAGGAGCGTAGGAAACGTTCTTGGAAACGGCTTAGCCCCATTGCTTTTTGTCATTGTAGAGTTTATAATAAAGCAGGATTTTGGGTGGGCAGGAGTTCTCTCGTCCATAGCAGTTGCGAATGCTGATACTCTTGCAAGTGAAATTGGAAAAGTTTTTGGAAAGAATCCCAGGATTATAACGAATTTGAAACCTGCGAAACCTGGAGAAGAAGGAGCAGTAAGCTTTGCAGGCGAATTTGCTGCTTTATTAGGAGCTTTTGTAATATCTCTCTTTGGACTATCTCTAACTGAGTATGGAATTCAGATGATTGTTTCTGTCACCTTGGCTGGCTTAATAGGGGCAAATATTGATAGTTTAATTGGAGCTACTTTTGAAAAGAATGGGTATTTTGGGAACAACATGACAAACTTTATAGCAACTCTCTTAGGAGGACTATTGGGAATGGCGCTGTTCCTCCTACTGGTGTGATGAAAAGGCGGATTGCTGAGAGGATGATGAAGACCTTAGGGGCTGATCACACCTCAATGATTGTAAAGTCCCTTGCAACTTCTCCCTGTACTCCTGATTCTCGAACTCTCTTTTCTAGAACTTCATGTGAATAGTTAGTATGACTTATGTGAGCAAAGACAGTATAACTTGCTCCAACAACTTTTGCAAATTCTATGGAGTCTGAAACTCCAAGGTGGACTCCTGGAATTGACTCTCTCTTTGTCATCTCAACTATAAGGATATCAACTCCCTCTAGTAGCTTTTTAACTTTTTCATCTTTCAGTATCTCTGGCCGATACTGTTAGGATAAGCTGTGGGGTGTCAGGTTTAAGTTACTGGCAGTACTTTAGAAAAAGAAGGGGGAACATGAAGTCTGAAACCATTATTTAC
>NZ_JASKLM010000046.1:0-12572 GCF_030153625.1 Pyrococcus sp.
TTATGATCAGGATTTCCCTCTGAAAACTCAATACAACCACCAATCAACCAAAAAACTTAAGTGCTTATAACCCTAACGATCTAATGGGAACTAGGGTGAGAAAAATTTTTATTTGGGTATCATTTTCCCCAAATTAGCGGGGATATGTTTGATGACACTGTCTATTCTAAAATTAGAAAAGGGGAAGAGGTATGCAAGTGAAAGTTGATCCAGAGGAAATTAGGCGTATCAAGCAGGAGCTTGAAGAGCTTCAGAGAGAGAAGAGAGATATTGAGTTTAAATTGGAAGAGCTCCAGAAGGAGCTCAATGTTTGGATTCAAAAGAGAGATGAGAAGAATCTTGAAGTAAGAAGACTAAGGGAGAAAGCCAGAGAATTCAAGGCAAAGAGAGATGAGATCAACCAAAAAATTAAGGAGCTCAAGAAGAACAAGGAAGAGATTAATGCAAAGCTCGACCTTCTCTATCAGGAAGCTTTAGAATACAAAACTAAGAGGGATGAATTTAAGCAACTAAGAAGACTTAAGATGCCAAAAGAAAAAATTGAGGAAAGAATTGAAAAGCTGGAATGGGAATTACAGACGAATCCAAACATAACACCAGAAAGGGAGAAGCAGATAGTTGATCAAATTCAAGTCCTGGCAACTGAGCTGGAGATAATCCAGCAGGTAGAAAGGTTTAACAACAAGCTCCAAGAAGTTAGAAAGAAGATAGAGCAGTTAAAGAAGGCAAGAAGGGCAATTTCTCTTGAAATTCAGCAGTTAGCAAACCAGAGCCAGCAATTCCACGAGCAGATGATTAAAACCTACCAGAAGGCTGATGAAGTGAAGAAAGAGGCCGATGAATATCACCAAAAGGTCTTGGAGATTAGGGAAAAGATCAGAGAGGTAAGGAGAGAGCTGAGAGAATTGGAAAGAAAGATACTTGAATACGACCAGAAGCACAAGGAGCTGTTGGCATATAAACTTGCAGCAAGATTATTATCCAAGAGAGATGCGAACTTCGAGAAGGCTGTGCAAGCCCTTGAGAAGTTCAAGAGGGGAGAAAAGCTCACCCTTGATGAAATCCTGTTGCTCCAGAGATACAATCTCGTGTGATAGGAATGGAAGTAATAAAGCACGATGGTCCTGGAAGGTTAGGGGTTATAAGGTTAGAGCCTCCAGTTCAGACTCCAGCTTTAGCCGGGGTAGATTTCACGCTCTCCCCATTCAACTCATTCTTCTATCCGAAAGACTACAAGGAGTACGACTTTAACCTGGCTCCAGCCATACCGCTTAGTTATTACACTCCAGATGAAATTATTAAGAAGGCGGTAAAAAGGCTCTGGGAAGTTGATTATTCAAAATTTAATGCCTTTTACTTTCCAGCCCTTAAGAGGACTAAACACTACGAAGAACTGTTTAAGATCATTGAAGAAAACGACTTTGATGCAATCTACATAGGGAACTCTAAATCGATGATTAAAGATTATAGGGGATTTGTTTTCACTATGAGAGAACTTAGAGAGAAATTCCCAAATGCCGTGCTCATAACTGATCTGGAGCCTTTCTTCTACCCCCTAGCCGTGTACCTGGGAATTGATGCATTTGACATAAGATCCCTTAAGATATACTCCTATGAAGGGCTGGGCTTCACCCAGTTTTCTCCCATTATATGGGATGAGCCTAAGGAGGATCCCGTCGAATACGCAAAGAAAATTATTAGGCTAATAAGAATTGCAATTCATGAGGGAAAGCTAAGATATCTGGTAGAGAACTTTCTACCAACTTCAATGAATGCTGGAATTCTAAGGATTGCTGATAGGGAGAATATTGAGTATTTGGAGAAGTACACACCAGTGGATGACAAGACGGTTGTCTTCATAAGTGACTACTCAATGACTAGGCCCGAAGTTTATAGATGGGCCAAGAGGGTTAGAGAGAGGTTTGAACCCCCAAAGGATATAGAGCTTCTCTTGATTTTGCCGTGTTCAGCTAAGAAGCCTTATTCTAGATCCAGATCCCACACCCTCTATAGAAGTGCAGTAAAGGAGGCTTTAGGGGAGAAAATGCACAGGGTTCATGAGCTGATCGTTACCTCCCCTTATGGCGTAGTTCCCAGGGAGTGGGAATGGATTGCAAAGTATGACATTGTTGTCACTGGTCACTGGAGCGAGAGAGAGGTTAGATTAGCGGGTGAATTGTTGGCTGACGTTCTTGAAAAATACCCAGACATTCCAATAATAGCTCACGTCGAAGGGGGTTACAGGGAAGCGGTAAAGCTCGCAATGGAGCTGAGTGGGAGAGATGTAATATTTACTGCAAAAGGAAACTCAACAACTTCAAGAGAATCTTTGGCCAACCTAACGAAAACTCTCAAGGAGTTCGATGTTAGGGATGTTGATAAAGAATACAGAAGGTACAGGTTCTATGAAAACATAAGAAAGATTTTTGACTTTTACTTTGGCCTCAATGCAGGTTATGCAGTTCTGCCCGAGAGAGCCCAGGTCGTTGGGTCGAAAATGCTAAGATTGATAGTTGATAACCAGCAGACGGGAACTTTTCAAGAGGGTGTAATAAGCGTAACCCCCTGGGGAATGCAGAGGATATACGATGAGCTTCACTCTTATTGGGTTGAGATAGACTTCGATGTAAGAGGGGATATATTTGCTGCCGGAGTGGGGAGTGCAGATGAGAAGATAAGGCCTAATGATTGGGTTGGCGTTGTAAGAGATGGAAAAGTAGTAGCTGTTGGAAGGGCAGTTCTGAGTGGGGAGGAGATGGTGAAAGCAAAGAGAGGAGTTGCTGTAAAGGTAAAGAAAAAGGCTAAGCACTAAAGCTTCTCAAATTTTATGTCCTCTATTTTCACATGGGTAAAGACATTGACGCCCTGGGCAATAAAAACTCCCTTGGATTCTATGGGAATTGGCAAATTGGCCGCTATTGTGGCCTCTCCTTGTCCAGTAACTCCCTGAACTTGGTACGTCCACTTAATGTTTGACACCCTAAACTTAAGTCCTCCTAGGGTTATTTTCCCGTCAGGATTTATCTCATAATTATACTGGTAACCAAGAATTCCTTCAGATCCCTTGGTGTTTGTGTATATGTCTCTTTCCTCTAAAATATTCCAGAATCCAAAGGTGTAGAAGTTCACCCATCCCAAGTAAATTGCTTCAATGTCTGAAAGTTTGTTGAGTAAATTAAAATCCCCTTCACTGTAGGGAGTTACCCCCATTTCTCCCACTGCCCCTGGGTTGTACAACTCAATAACAGTATCTCCGTACTTTATCCAGAGACCTACTGTATTCTCCCCTCCACCATACAGTGAGGCGTAGAGAGTAAAGAAGTCCAAGCTTGGGAATAGGAACATTGAGTCAACATCCTCATCATTCTTTAGAACCCAGAGTCTATATTCAAAAGTTTCGTTCATTTCTTTCCCTGAAATTGGAGTTATTTTTCCATAGTATTCATAAACTTCAAACTCTCCTATGTCAACTTTTTCGCTCTTTCCAGTTTCCATGTCAATTTTTGTTCCATACACATGAATTTTCGTTTTCCCACGGCTCTTTTCAATCTCATATTCATATATGGGTCCTCCTTCTTCTGTACGAACTCTGTACTTGTACTTGATGTAAGAAATTAGGTATAGGTCGTTTCCAACCTTTATTGGTTTTGATGAATCCCATGGATTACTCCAGGAGGCATATTCAGAAGTTTCAGTAGCTGTTTCTGTTGGAATCTCTGAACTAGTCTCCTTAGGTGTACTCTCTGTGTTTGTGTAGCTCTCAATAATGCTACTTGCAGTTTCGGCTATGTTTCCACCACCAACGCATCCACTTACCATCATTCCAAAAACCAAAACTAGAAGAAGAGCAAGCGTTCCTATTTCCTTCAACTTTTCCACTTCCTCTATAGGCTTATTATCTTCTCTTTGGATTTTGATCAATAAAAGTTCTTTGGTTTGAACTAGAAACATGTTCGTGAAATTTTCTAAGAAAAGATTGTGGTGCGGTGGCCGGGATTTGAACCCGGGTCGCCGGCTCGGAAGGCCGGCGTCCTAGACCAGGCTAGACTACCACCGCACCCAACTGGTGGGGCGGGGGGGATTTGAACCCCCGACACCCGGATCTTCAGTCCGGTGCTCTCCCAGGCTGAGCTACCGCCCCACCTGGGATACTACCAATAAAATCACCTTGCTATGGATTTATAAACTTTATGACTGATCATCCATATGTATGTAGAATCCATGGAAATTGAGGGCTATCAATCTTTGCTATTTTTATGGCATGGTTTCTCTTGTTAAGCTTTTATGATCTTATTTTCCCAAAAATATGAGTTAAAAAACAAAGAAAAAATGAAATGGCTACTTTCTTGTAACAAATTTGAGGTCTGCGAGGTGAGCTAATTCTTCTGGAATTTCTTTTTGAGTGGCTATTTCTCTGAATACCAGGGCGCTTGGCCTTAAATATCTCTTCTTTGTCTCGAAATCCACGTAAACCAATCCAAATCTCATCCTGAACCCTTGGGCCCATTCGTAGTTGTCTGTTAGAGACCAGTGGAGATACCCTCTAACATCAGCACCTTCTTTCATAGCATTGTAAACTGCCTTTAGATGGCTTACGAGATAGTGTGGCCTGTATCTATCTGCTGCATCGGCCATACCGTTCTCTGTAATTATCATTGGTAGCTCGTAGGCATTGTTTAAATACTTAAGAAGGTTCTCAAGGCCCTCTGGGTACATTTCCCATCCAAAGTCACTAGCAGGTCTTCCTGACTTTGCAAATCCTCCTCTCTCACTCATAAATCCATATCCAGGTAAAGGAACTAGGTGTCCATCTTTGGCTCCATATACCAGCCTGGAGTAGTAGTTTACGCCGATCCAGTCTAGCTTTCCTTTTGAGTGTAGAATTGTTACAAACTCATAGTCTTTCTTTCTGATTTCCTCTACTTCATCCTTATACTCCTCCGCTAGAGGATCGTGCCAAGCAAAGGCGTATATCACTCCCACGGATTTTTCTGAATACTCTTTTATGGCATCATATGCTCCGATGTGAGCCTGAATTAAGTTGAATTTTGCCTTTTCTGCTGCTTCAAAGCTTAGATATCCTGGTGGAAATCCTGAACGTAGATTAATGTAACCTTGATTGTAGACTACGTTTGGTTCGTTCATTGTGCTCCACATGTCAACGAGGTCATCAAGGTGATAAGCAACGAAGGCGGCAAACTTCACAAACTCTACCACTGTCTTCTCATCTAACCATCCTGCAGGAGCCCTATCCGGGCCAAGTTTCCTTACTGCAATTGGGTCATGAATCCATAATGGAAGAGGCCAGTGGTAGAGGTTTAATATGAAGGTTTTGCCCCTCTCCTTCCAGTCTGAGTAAATCTTGCGATAATGTTCAAGGGCCTCCATGTTGGCAATTTTCTCTAGCTCTTTTATTGTACTCTCTGGAACGTCTACGGAAATTATGTTGCCTTCTTCATCCTTTTCCACATCAACTTTAACGTCAAATGTTGGCTTTGGAAAAATTCTTGCCCACTCAATGCCACCTCTAATACAATCCATTCCTAGCTTTTCTGCAATGTCATGATCTTGCTTATAGAGGTGCCAATATGCTGGGCCGTTCTCTGGTAGATCTCCACTTACTAGACCTGATGCTATGTTCTCCTTGTCGTGAACCCACACCCACCAGTCGCTTTCCACTTCACTTCCTGGCAGTCCCATCTCAAACTGGAAACCAGACCAAGAATATCCAAACATGAAGTTTTTTGGGAACTTCATACTTTCCACCTCTAGCTTTATATTTTGATATTGTGATTTATAATATTTCCCATGCAATTATAAATGTGGGAAGATAGATATATGTTTAAACTTGCTTTTTGAGGAGGCTCAATTCTCTTCATAAATGTCCAAAAATTATAAAAAACATCAAGCTTATATTGCTGGGAGGGATAAAATGAAGGTTGCCGTAATTACTGGGGCATCCCGTGGAATCGGGGAAGCTATAGCAAAGGCCCTTGCTGAAGATGGATATTCCCTTGCCTTAGGGGCTAGAAGTGTTGATAGGTTAGAGAAGATTGCCAAGGAACTCAGCGAAAAACATGGGGTGGAGGTATTTTACGACTACCTCGATGTATCAAAGCCAGAAAGCGTTGAAGAGTTTGCAAGGAAAACGCTAGCTCACTTTGGAGATGTGGACGTTGTTGTGGCCAATGCGGGGCTTGGTTACTTTGGTAGGCTTGAAGAGCTTACAGAAGAGCAGTTCCACGAAATGATTGAAGTAAACCTTTTGGGAGTTTGGAGAACAATAAAAGCTTTCTTAAACTCCTTAAAGCGGACTGGAGGAGTGGCTATTGTTGTTACTTCAGATGTTTCTGCAAGGCTACTTCCATACGGTGGAGGTTATGTGGCAACTAAATGGGCTGCAAGAGCATTGGTAAGGACCTTCCAGATTGAGAATCCAGATGTGAGGTTCTTCGAGCTAAGACCTGGAGCAGTAGATACATATTTTGGAGGGAGCAAAGCTGGGAAGCCAAAGGAGCAAGGGTATTTAAAACCTGAGGAAGTTGCTGAGGCAGTAAAATACCTCCTAAGACTTCCAAAGGATGTTAGGGTTGAGGAATTAATGTTGCGCTCAATTTATCAAAAACCTGAGTATTGAGGTGGTGTGCATGTTTGAGATATCAATTTATCTTCCCACAGAAATAGTTTTTGGTCCTGGGAAGCTTGAAATGCTTCCTAAACTAGTGAAGAAGCATGGGCTTTCTGGGAAGGCCCTAATAGTAACTGGAAGGAGAAGCACAAAGGAAACTGGAGTTCTTTATAGAGTTCAAGAACTACTTAAGCAAGCTGGGGTAGAGAGCATAGTTTTTGACAAAATTATTCCAAATCCAATATCTACTCATGTGGATGAAGGGGCAGAGATAGCGAGAAAAGAAAATGTTAGCTTTGTTGTTGGCTTGGGTGGTGGAAGTGCGATAGATAGTGCAAAAGCTATAGCAATGACTGCCGCCAGTGGAGGTAAATATTGGGACTATGTTCCAGCTGTGGGAGGAGGAAAGAAGCCTACTGGAGCGCTTCCAATAGTTGCAATTCCAACAACCCACGGGACTGGAACGGAGGCTGATCCTTATGCTGTTATAACTAATCCTGAAACAAAGGAGAAGCAGGGAATTGGATATGATGTTCTCTTCCCCAAATTCTCTATAGTTGATCCAGAACTTATGCTTACTCTTCCAAAAGATCAAACAGTGTACACTTCAATGGATGCTTTCTACCACTCCATTGAGGCCTTTCTTAATGTTAGAGCAAATCCATATTCGGATGTTCTGGCTCTCGACTCAATGAGGCGCATTGTTACATACCTTCCATTGGCCTACGAAAACTTGAGAAATCTTGAAGCAAGAACGCAACTTGCCTGGGCAAGTACTGAGGCTGGAATAACGGAAACGGTAACGGGAGTTGTGGCAAATCATGCACTTGAGCATGGTCTAAGTGGATTCTATCCTGAAGTGCCTCATGGTCTGGGCCTCTGCATTCTAGGACCCTACCTCTTTGAATACATTCTCGACTATGCCTATGAAAAGTTGGCGATAGTCGGAAGAGAGGTATTTGGAGTTTACGAGCCAAATGACAGAAAGGCAGCAGAGCTAGCTATTAAGAAGCTACGTGACTTCCAGAGCCTCTTTGGAGTAAACAAGAAGCTCAGAGAATTAGGGGTTAAAGAGGAAGACATTCCAGAGATGGCTAGGACTGCTTATAGAATGATGAAACCTGTTATAGAGGCAACACCGGGAGATTTGAAAGTTGAAGACTTGGAAGAGATCTATAGAAGAGCATACTAACGGGCTGACACAATGAAAAAAGAAGCCTTGTTGTTTCTTTCCTTAATTTTTCTCGTGTTTGTAAGTGGATGTATTCATCATTCAACTAATCAACAACTTTCTTCTAAACAACAAGTCCCTGAAGTGATAGAAATAGATGGAAAACAGTGGAGACTTATTTGGCACGATGAGTTTGAAGGTTCCGAAGTAAATAAAGAATACTGGACATTTGAGAAGGGAAATGGAATAGCTTATGGAATCCCGGGATGGGGGAATGGAGAGCTTGAATACTACACGGAAAACAACACCTATATTGTAAATGGCACCCTTGTCATTGAGGCCAGAAAAGAAATAATTACTGATCCTAACGAAGGAACGTTTCTCTACACTTCATCAAGACTTAAGACTGAAGGTAAGGTAGAATTTAGCCCTCCAGTAGTTGTTGAGGCTAGAATAAAGCTTCCAAAAGGTAAAGGTTTATGGCCTGCATTCTGGATGTTGGGGAGCAACATAAGGGAAGTAGGCTGGCCAAATTGTGGAGAAATAGACATAATGGAGTTCCTTGGCCATGAGCCACGGACAATTCACGGAACTGTTCATGGCCCAGGTTACTCGGGAAGTAAAGGAATTACTAGGGCCTATACACTCCCTGAAGGTGTTCCAGACTTTACAGAAGACTTCCATGTATTTGGAATAGTTTGGTATCCGGATAAAATAAAGTGGTACGTTGATGGAACTTTTTATCATGAGGTTACAAAAGAACAAGTGGAGGCTATGGGCTATGAGTGGGTCTTCGATAAGCCCTTCTATATAATCCTTAATCTTGCAGTGGGTGGTTATTGGCCAGGAAACCCCGATGCTACAACTCCATTTCCAGCAAAGATGGTGGTGGATTATGTAAGGGTTTACTCATTCGTTAGTGGTTGAGGTTGGGAAAGATTTTATTGCTTTGTTGAGCATAAAATAATATGCTGGGCTTGAACACTTCAATTATTGGGAAGGTGGTTATATACTATAGAGAAGTCACATCCACAAATGAAGTAGCAAAGCTCGGCAATTTTGAAGAAGGAACTGTAATAGTTGCTGACACTCAAACTATGGGACATGGAAGAATTGGTAGGAGGTGGGAATCTCCACCTGGCGGGCTGTGGATGTCCGTGGTTTTGCATCCTAGAATTTCTACCGAGGATCTCCCGAAATTGAGCTTTCTAGGGGCATTAGCAGTTGTTAGGACTCTCTCTGAATTTTCCATTCAGGGGAAGATAAAGTGGCCAAACGATGTTCTTGTTGATTACAAGAAAATAGCTGGAATACTCGTTGAGAAAAGAGGGGATAACGTTGTGCTTGGAGTAGGGCTAAACGTAAACAATGAAGCCCCAGAGAATGCCACGTCTATGGCCGAGATATTGGGAACTTCCGTACCTTTAATTGAGGTTTTCCGAGCATTGGTGACTAACTTAGATGAATTGTACAAGATGTTTTTGTCTTCCCCAGCAAGCCTTCTTGAGATGGCAAAAAAGGAAATGATTCTTGGAGTTCCCGTTAGAATTATTGGGGATGGAGAAATTGAAGGCATTGCTGAAGACATCGACGAGCTTGGAAGACTAATTCTAAGGCTCTCAGATGGAAGCCTAAAGAAAATTGTTTATGGAGATGTGTCACTTAGGTTCCTCTAGCATGTCTAGTCCTTTCTTCTTCATTATTTCTACAGTTTTTTCCATAATGTCCTCCATGATTGTGGAGATTGTTTTTTCAAGCTCTACATTCTCAATTATGGGAACTCTATATTCCCTTGCTTTCTTTATCAAGTATTCCTGGATTTCCATTATCTCATCTAAGTGGGAGATATAGTATTGGGCAGATCTTTTGCTGTATCTAGTTCTTTCATAAAATCTGGCTTCCAACTCCTCCCTACTTCTAGCCACTATCATGTACATAAAGGCCATCTCATAATCAATTTTAATGAACCCTGGGACTAAATGTATTCCCTCTATTATAGCGTTTAGGCCTTCTTTTATGGCCCTCTGAATTACTGCATTAACTCCCACGGCAACAGCATTTACCTGACTCTCAAATCCTGCAATTATTGGGGATCCAGTTACAGTTCCCCTAAGCTCTTTCCATGCCAGAAAAGTTGATGTATGAATAGTTGGGAGAAGCTCGGGGGTTATTATTTTTCTCATGACTTCTCTAATGGTATCAGTTCCTATAACACTCCTAATTCCAAGCCTAAAGGCGAGTTCAGTAGCAATTGTTGACTTTCCAACCCCTGTTGGTCCTCCCAGGAGGATTATTAGGGGTATTTTAAGTTTTCTAAACCTTCTCCAGAACAAATATCTCTTGGCCTCTTCTTTAAAACCTTTCTCAACAAGCTTTTGATATGTTATGTTTCTTATCTCTTCCTTTGTGACAACTTTTTTTCCTTGCCTTATCAGTTCTTCTTGAACCTCTGTAGCTATGGCATATGCTAAATCAACATCAACTCCTACTGAAGTGATTGACCTAGTTAAGATTCCCCTCGAAAATGGTAGGCGAACCTTTCCATCCCTTTCAATTACCTTTATCATTTACAATCCTCCTGGCGAGGTTTATTACTGCCTCTTTCAGGTCTTTTCCATCAATGTTCTTGGGTTCATTGTCTAAAAATACAACCCTTTTGCCCCGAGAAAATGCATGTCTGATTACTACATCTACGGCTCCTGCCTTCAATTCCACTATAGCCGTGTCATACTCAACTTTTGCGAGCTCCTCCTTTAAGATATTTCTTTTGGCAAGGTTGCCTGTGTAGTATACTACATCTATCCCCATCTTTTCAAGCTCCTCTGAAAATTTCTTTGCAGATCGTGGATTTGTTGTTGCTATAATTGCCTTCCCCTCTACTTCTCCTATTAACCTGGGAACGAACCTTGTTAAGTGAATATCTGCCTCTGGGTTGATCTCCTTAATACTCTGGGTGATTATTTTCAGCTTTTCCTCACTTACGGAATCAGCCATAGTAACAACTACTATATCTGCAAGTCCTATCCTTAGCGGCCCAAAGTAGTGCTTAATTTTTTCCTCTCCATGAACTGCACTCGTTATTGTAATAAACCCATCGGCCAAGACGCTGGGAAATGTTGGGCCAGATCCCTCAAACACTATAATGTCAGGATTCAGAGATTTTGCAACTTCTATTCCTTCATCAACTATGTCAAAGAAAGAAAAGCCAGCTAGCCCTCCTCCACACCTCCTACATCCTATTGTTATTACTCCAGCCGTTAGCGCATCTTCAAAGTGGTCTGATGCTGCGTGCTTTCCTTCTTCAGAGATCTTTAAGAGGAACTCCGGAGTTATTTTCATTAGGTCTCCCCTGATAATCTCAGGCTTTTCTGGACCTCCTCTTCCCATTGTCACAATTACTACTTTATAAACTTCTTTTAGGGTTCTCCCTACAAAGCCACCTATAGCTGTCTTCCCGACTCTTTTCCCAGTTCCAATAATGGAAATAGAAGGAATATCAATTTTCTTCCATTCTTTGGCTCTAAACTCAAAGTCGGCTCCTTTGTAGGTTATGCCAAGTCTAAGTAGGTAGGAAGCTATCTTAAACCTCAAATTGGGATTTAAAACTGGCTCATCACTTAGGTCTATGACTTCCGTAATGTTATTTTCAGAAATGGCCTTGGATAACGCTTCAAAAATGTTAGGAGAGTAATAAATCTTAATATTCAAAGCTTTCTCAACATCTTCTATACTTCCGATCTTTTCAGTCCCACCAACAAAAACGGCACAACAAGGTTTAATTTTTTCAATAGCCCATTTGTTGACATCTGGATAATGCTCTCCATCGATGAGAGCCAATTTCATAAGATTCCCCTATATTTGCTTTCCATAAATATTAATAAATCTTCGCTTTCTCTTTCTGAGACTGTCAAGGTAAGAGGGAAGTATTTGTTGGTGTTATGAGTATAGTGGAAGGTTTAAAGCTAAATGAAAAGATTGCTGTATTATCTTCGGCATATTCAGATCTCAGCTGATGAGATGAAACTGAAGATTAAGGACACCTGATTGTTGCATATGGCTTTACTACAAAATATATCTTGTCATGCTTGTTTATCAGCTTTGAGATAGGGAAATCCTCGGCAAAAGAGTTAATGTATAGTCAAACTTGCCTATATTACCCTCATTTACCTTGTAAAACGCTCTAAACCAAATATTTGATAATGCTCTTCTTGGTCATGATATGAGGAAATATTACTTTATCGTCCAATGTAATGTTTAAAGTTATGGAAATTTTTGAAACCTTAAAAAGACCCCAATAAGTTGCCCTTTCAGAAGGTTTTCCCTGCAGCTCTAGGAGATATTAACTCCTACTACACCAGAAAAAGCTAAAATTATTGGGATGCTTTTCTATTCTGAAAATAGTCTCCAATCACGAAAAAAGCGCCAAGTTAAAAATCTCCTAAAGGTGACATCAAAATGAGAAAAACCTCAACAAAAGCCACTTTATTTGAATTGTGGAATCTTTCTAGGTCAGTGAGGAGGGACCAGGGGATTGTGATTCTCTTTTGGATATTTATCATTGGTCTCAGTCTCGCGAATACTAAAGTGTATCAACTTTTCATAGATTCAATAATTGGGCTCGAGGGAAAATTTCTCATCTTTGGAATTCTCTTTTTGGTATTGACTATTGCCGTAAGGATACTGTTAGGATAAGCTGTGGGGTGTCAGGTTTAAGTTACTGGCAGTACTTTAGAAAAAGAAGGGGGAACATGAAGTCTGAAACCATTATTTACT
>NZ_JASKLM010000047.1:0-12548 GCF_030153625.1 Pyrococcus sp.
GTATAGAATGCTCTCAGCCTTCATTTCTCTCCCTTCTTTTTCTGAAAAATTATCAGAAACTTAAACCTAACGCCCTACCGCTTATCCTAACAGTATCACTACCAGAGGGCTTAGGTTTTTAACTTCTTTTTTATTAATCACTGGAGGTGATAAAATGGGGAAGCTGTTTGGAACATTTGGAGTGAGGGGGACAGCAAACAAGGACATAACCCCAGAATTCGCTCTAAAAATAGGAATGGCATTCGGAACCCTTCTAAGGAGAGAGGGGAAGAAGAAACCAGTTGTAGTAGTCGGTAGGGACACGAGAGTGAGTGGGGAAATGCTAAAGAGTGCTCTAATAAGCGGACTTCTAAGTGTTGGATGTGATGTAATCGATGTGGGAATTGCTCCAACTCCCGCTATTCAGTGGGCAACAAATCACCTTAAAGCTGATGGGGGAGCAGTTATAACAGCCTCCCACAACCCACCAGAATACAATGGAATAAAGCTACTTGAGCCGAATGGGATGGGATTAAAGAAGGAAAGAGAAGCTATTGTCGAGGAGATATTCTTCAAGGAAGACTTTGACAGGGTAGAGTGGCATGAAATCGGGGAAGTTAGAGAAGTTGATATAATAAAGCCTTACATTGAAGCTATAAAATCCAAGGTAGATGTTGAAGCCATAAAGAAGAGGAGGCCATTTGTGGTTGTGGACACATCAAATGGAGCAGGCTCCCTAACCCTACCATACCTGCTAAGAGAGCTCGGATGTAAAGTTGTTTCCGTAAACGCCCACCCAGATGGCCACTTCCCAGCTAGAAACCCCGAACCAAATGAGGAGAACCTCAAAGGATTCATGGAGATAGTTAAGGCCTTGGGAGCAGACTTTGGAGTTGCCCAGGATGGAGATGCAGACAGAGCAGTATTCATAGATGAAAACGGAAGATTCATTCAGGGTGATAAGACGTTTGCACTCGTTGCCGATGCAGTGTTGAGGGAGAATGGTGGAGGATTACTAGTTACAACCGTGGCAACCTCCAACTTGCTCGATGACATAGCGAAGAAGCATGGAGCTAAGGTAATGAGAACTAAAGTAGGTGACCTAATAGTTGCCAGGGCCCTCTATGAGAACAACGGAACAATAGGCGGGGAAGAGAACGGTGGAGTAATCTTCCCAGATCACGTACTGGGAAGAGATGGTGCAATGACCGTGGCTAAGGTTGTTGAAATATTCGCCAAGAGCGGTAAGAAGTTCAGCGAGCTCATAGATGAGCTGCCGAAGTACTACCAGATAAAGACCAAGAGGCACGTTGAGGGAGATAGGTATGCAATAGTAAATAAGGTTGCAGAGATGGCGAGGGAGAGGGGATACACTGTTGACACAACTGATGGAGCTAAGATAATATTTGAAGATGGATGGGTTTTGGTTAGGGCAAGTGGAACGGAGCCAATAATAAGGATATTCAGCGAAGCAAAGAGCGAAGAGAAAGCCCAGGAGTACTTAGACCTGGGAATTGAGCTACTTGAGAAAGCGCTTTCATAGTTCTGCTTTTCTTTTTCTTCTTAGCTGGCTTTCGATAGAATGGAACTTCCTCAAGTAAATCCCAGCTCTCGGCCGTAAGGTTGTTCCTTCCATTTCAACCTGAGACTTAAAGCAAGATAGCTCATGAACCTCAGCCCTTTAAAAGATGAAAAGAATATAGTAGAACTCGGTTTGAGGGTCCTAGGTCTTAATGAGTATTGGGCACTCCCCCTCCCCAAAACTGTAAACTCTCCCTCCCCAACTTTTGCTCCCATCAGTGTAGATCACCTTTACCCACCCCTTCTCGAGCCCTTCTCTGTGCTCAGCTACAACTCCCGAGTGAATAATCTTGACCTTCTCGCCATCTCCAGGAGATACCAGAATCACAAGAGTGTTGTTTTCAAATTTTAACTCTTTGAATTGGTATCCCTCAGGGATCCAGATCTCTGCAGTCTCGCTTAGGTTGTAGGGGCTCGCGATGTAAAGCATTCCATCACCTGTATCAAAGCTCATGATGTAATCCTTGCAAGTTGGTTTTAAAGGAGTTCCATCTATAATAATGGTTGCATTCTCAAGATCAAGATCACAGAAGAAGCAGCGAACTTTGAAGGTTTCATACTTCACCTTGAGTTCCTCAGACCTATTTAGTGCATGGAACTTAAGTATTACTTGTCCCCCCTCTATGCGATAGCCCCTGCTCACAAGCTCTCCCGGGTAGTAGACAAGGACTTGAACTTCAACAGTTTTAATTGCTCGGGAAAATACAAAAGCTCCAATAAGTAATAAAAAGAAAAATACAACAGCATGCCTAATCATTCCATATGGCCTCCCAAGGTATTATTAAAATTCCCTCTTTATTCCCCGTTATGTAGATAACGAGATTTTCTGGATTAACCTTGGGATGAACAAAGAATGTTGGGGTCCATTTGTCCATCAGACACGTTTTGGTTACGTTGTGCAACTTGTTGTAGGTAGGACAATCCTCGTACTTCACTAGAAGGAAGAGTGTTCCATTCTTATAGAAGCATCCCATTAGTGAGAAGTGATGAGGCCTACTACCCCAGAACTCCCTGTCTGTTATTGAGATTAAAGCTCCACCATTGTAGAAGGCAACATCAACACCTATTAAGACCGTCCAGTTTGGCTTTTTGTCTGGAAAGCCTGGCCATATAGGATACTTCTCGCTGATTTCTACCACTCCAGAGCAGTTTGTTTCCCATTGTTCTGGAATCTTTAAGAGACCACAACATAATTCGGTCGTAATGTTGGGTGATATTCTTTCGGAAGATTCATCCAAGTGTTCCTGTTCACATTTCTCCAGATCATAAAGTGTGAATATGCCAGCTAACAAAAGTAAGAAAAGAGTAAAAATCACCAATTTATAGTTTGATTTCATATTCCTCACCATAATCTATGCATATCCCCCTGTTGTTCTGGCCACCTTACAAACCCCAACAAACTTTACTATTTACGAAAACAGCCCACAAATATTATGTATGCCTTAGACTATTTAAAAATTTCCACTTTGTATATGTAAAAACCACTCAGGAAAAAAATATCCTCTATTACTCTAGCTTCTAGAAATAGAGAAAATTTAAAGCAAAATAACTTCACAATGGGGGATGGCAAAGAGAACATACTAGGTGCAGCACTAAAGCCCAGGGGGCTGGAGAAGAGAAGCACTATGAGAATTGTCAAGAGAGAGTGAATTAAGAGTACTAGAAAGTTCACCTTTGGAGGCTTTTAAGACTGATTTGTTGATAATTCCATTACCAAAATATTTTTAAATATTTGGTAATCCAAATACCAACATGATTGAACATTTTAATCCATGGTGGAAAGGAAAGGAAGGGATAAAGGAAGATGAAGACTATAGAAAGTGGGTAGAGAGCGAAATTAAGTGGGTTCCTGACATAATAAAGGAAATCCTTCTGGAGCCTTTCTCCCTTAATATAATCTTTGGCCCTAGACAAGTTGGGAAAACTACTCTATTGAAGCTCATAGTAAAGAAACTCCTCGACGAAGGGATAAATCCAAGATCGATTTTTTATCTCCGATGTGATTATATTAGCGATTACAAGGAGCTTATGAATGTTATCGATGAGTACCTCGAAATTAGAGAGATTGAAGGGATAAGATCGTCTTACATACTCCTCGATGAAGTCACGTTCCCAAGGGAGTGGTTTAGAGCAATAAAGCTTTACATTGACATGGGAAAATTCAAAAATGACGTCCTCATTTTAACGGGATCAACAAGCATGCATACAAAAGGGGAAGTTGAAACATTTCCTGGGAGAAGAGGAAAAGGCAAGGATGTAGTAATGCTCCCATTGACGTTTAGGGAATTCATCAAGATAGCATCTCCAAAGTTACATTCACTTCTCCCTAGGATAAACAGTCTAGACAAAGTTGAGGAGTGTTTAAAGGCCGTACCATTCATTAAAGAACTTAATAAGCTCTTCAAACTTTACCTCCTTAGTGGCGGATTTCCCAGGGCAGTGAAAGATATACTAAGGTATAATAAGGTTTCAGAGGAGACATATGAGACCTATATTTCTTGGATGAGGGGAGACATACTAAAGCTTGGAAAAAGTGAAGAGGTTGCAAGGAGAATAATGAAGGCCATAATCAAAAAGCTCCCCTCTCCAGTGAGTTGGCATGGAATTGCGAAAGAGATAGATATAGGATCCCACAAAACAGTATTTAACTACATTGAACTTTTCGAGAGAATGTTTCTCGTAAAGGTTCTCCCATACATAGATCCAAACAAATTAGAAGTAGACTTTAGGCGGGAGAAAAAGGTGCACCTCATAGATCCCTTTCTCTACCACTTAGTCTCTAGATGGACCTTAACGGAGGAACCAAGTGAAGATAAGATAGTCGAGAGTGTGGTAGCAACTCATGTGGCAAGGAGATATGAAGTAGGATATTGGCGCGATGGAAGGGAGATCGATGTTGTGACTAGAGATGGAATAGGGATAGAGGTTAAGTGGAGCGACAACATTAAAGCTTCTCCAGTTAAGGTTGGAAAGATAAGGAAGGTGATAACATTATCCAAGTCAAAGTTCTCTAGAGATCCTTTAGTAATACCAGTCTCGGTATTTCTTTCATGTATTTAGCGTACTCGAGGCTTAAGGAAAGTACTTATAAGTTGATATATCAATTGATATATCAGGTGATATTGTGGAAAAGCCCAGGTTCAAGGGTCATCTAAAGCTACTAATCCTAAAGCTCCTAGAAGAAAACCCACTACATGGATATGGCATTATGACAAGATTAGAAGAAACCTTTGGAATAAAGGTAAGCCCAGGTGCAATCTATCCAATCCTCTCATCCTTAAGAAAGAGCGGACTGATTGAAGTAGCAGGGGAAGGAAAGAGGGAAAAGAAGCTCCACAAAATAACAGAAAAAGGGAGAGAATATCTAAGAAAACACGAAGACGAAGTGAAAGAAGCTTTAGAGATTGCAAATAAACTCAAAGAATTTTCAGAACTTGGGGGTAAGGAGGTTGCCCAGGTTCTAAGGGAAGTTGTTGAAAACATTGACAAGCTTTCTGAAGAGCAAAAAGCTGCTCTTGCGAGGGAGTTTTCCAACTTCGTTAAAAGAATTAAGCTAATTCTCCTGGGAGGTGAACAATATGGAGGCAATAATAGTGGAGAACCTCGTTAAAAAATATGGAGACTTTGAAGCCGTAAAGGGGATATCATTCAAAGTAAAACAGGGAGAAATATTCGCCTTTCTAGGCCCAAATGGTGCTGGAAAAACAACAACGGTTCACGTATTAACAACGCTACTGAAGCCCACTTCGGGAAGAGCTATAGTAGCTGGGCACGATGTAGTTAAGGAGCCAATGGAAGTTAGAAAGAAGATAGGTATTGTCTTTCAAGATCCAAGTGTTGACAGAGAACTAACGGCCTGGGAAAACATGTACATCCATGGAAGAATTTATGGACTTAGAGGACAAGATCTCAAGAAGAAGATTGAGGAATTATTGAAATTCGTCGAGCTCTGGGAGTTTAGGGATAAGCAAGTTAAATACTTCTCAGGAGGTATGCAAAGAAGGCTGGAAATAGCCAGATCTCTGCTACATGAGCCAGAAGTGCTCTTTTTAGATGAACCAACAATAGGTCTTGATCCCCAAACCAGGGCTCACATTTGGGAGTACATTAAGACGATGAAAGAGGAGCATGACATGACAATATTCCTAACCACCCACTACATGGATGAAGCTGAGCAGCTTGCAGATAGGATAGCAATCATAGACCACGGAAAGATAATAGCCAAGGGAACTACTGAAGAGCTGAAGAAGTTGGTGGGGAATGACATAATCTACGTCAAGTTTGAGAAACCCACCTGTGTTCAAGCTGAGTTCATTAGGGGATGTAAAATTCTCAACGATGGAAGGGTCGCTCTAGAAGTTAATAATGCGGCAGAAGTCCTACCTTTGGTGTTTGAAAAGGCCAGGGATATGGGACTTAAGATCTTGGAGGTTACCTACCACAGACCTACGCTAAACGACGTCTTCTTGCACTTAACGGGGAGAGAGATAAGGGATGAAGCTTCTGATAGGTCAACAATGCCAATGAGGAGGTGGGGAAGATGAACGTCTTCTCAACGATGATCTACCGTGAGCTTAAGAGATTCGTGAGGTCACCTTCAAGAATCATGGGGAGCATCCTAAACCCACTAATCTGGCTCATATTTTTCGGAAAGGGATGGAGTGGAGTCTTTAACTTTCCAATGGCAACGAGAATATTTGGCGGAGTTGACTACATGACTTACTTGGTCCCAGGAGTTGTTGTAATGACTGTGTTCAACATGAGCTTTATGCAGGGATTAACAATAATTTGGGACAAGCAGTTTGGCTTCATGAAGGAAATACTTGTAGCTCCAGCGAGTAGAGTTGAAAGCATTCTAGGAAGGATAACGGGAGGGGCAATAGTTGCGATGATCCAAGGATTCATAATGGTGGCACTAAGCTTTACCATAGCGGACTTAAAAGTTTCAGGAATAATACCAGCTCTCGTATTGGCCTTCTTTGTGGGCATAGCAATAGCGGGATTGGGTGTTGCATTGGCCCTCAGGATGAGCAGCATGGAAGGGTTCCAAGTAATAGTTATGATGCTAATGCTTCCAATGATGTTCCTCAGTGGTGCATTCTACCCAGTAAAGACAATGCCAAATTGGATGCAGTGGCTAGCGAAGATAAACCCCCTAACGTATGCAGTTGATGGTGTTAGGTACTATCTTGCAGGGGTAACTCCAACTTTTGGGATCATAAACGATTGGATAGTCTTAATAATCCTAGCTTTAGCGTTCGCTGGAATTGCAGGCTTAGAATTTAGAAAGGCCTATCTTTCATGATTTTTGTTTATTTTAAAAAAAGTTAGATTAATAACAGCAAAAGTACAGAAAGATATATAGCTCCTGTTGTATAATATGATACGACACAAAATAAAAGAGGTGATATCATGAAGCTCAGAACAATAGCTATTATACTAGCATTAGTAACACTTGCATCTGTAAGTAGTATAGCAATGGAGAATTTCATGGACATTGAACGAGCGTACTTTCAAGGAAGAGCAAAGGTATTTATCTTCCAACCGTTGCCAGAAGGGGGAATAAAACTCCTAAAACAGGGGCACCTGGGAGGAATTGTAAGCTTAAAGACTGAGAGCAAAGAGTGGAGAGAAGCACTCGCCACCAAGAACCTCAGTGCGGTCCCAACACCCCTAATAATATACTTCACTGAAGATGGGAAAATTGGAGTGAAAAGCTTCAAACCTGGGGAGCAAATAATACTTGAGGGCATGTTCCCCATAGAAGATGTTGCGGAGCCTTCACAAAAGCCAGATTTAAAGATTCCTTTTATAGCAAGAATAAAGTACAAGGTTCGCTCGTTCTTAGGAACTTCTTCTTGTCCACAAGGTTATGAAGAGTTAAACTATAGGTACTGTATAATTGAAAATTGGGAGTACCTAAAGGATTCTTATTATGCAGACTCAAGAACTTTCATTGAATGGGTTCCATTTATGGGTGTGAAAGTTAGGAGTGAGGGATACAAAGAGATAAAATCAATTAGCATCGCCTGGGGAATTCAGCTCACCACGAATATGAAATCAATGTGGACTCTGAGCGTGGATGGAATACCCATAATAGATTTTGGAGAGTCATACTCTGGTTCCACCTTAAGGGTTAGCTATTCACCTGAAGAGGAAATAAAGACTAAGGATGGTTACTTGGACAGATACCTAAACCTTCCTCTGAAGTATGTGGTTGTTGTGTACAACGTTCCCGTTTATGACAAATTAACAAAACAATACGCCACGATCCCAATTGCCGGAACCTATCCAATAGAGATCATGCTAAGCGGAGAATATAGGCTCACAGAAAGTGACCTTAACAGAGGTTATCTACTCACGAACTACCTAGTGAGTTCCCACTTCCCAGATGATGCGACATCTAAGCCAAAGGTTATAAGAACAAACTCTATGGGAATGTATCCAAATCTCGTGTTTGATTTCCAGGGAAGTGTAGGATATACATTCTATTCCACCCCAATAGGAGGTTCTGCCGCGAGTTGGATATGGAGCAAACTACCTATAGTCGGCAAGCTCTCAATAACATTCACATATTCCTCAACATCCCACTCTTTAACAACCTATAACATTGGCATTTTACAGGCAGCACCAAATCAGCTCTATTATGCCTCAATTCTCAAAAGAGATGCCAAGCTTAGTGGAAATGATAAGGTAGAGGTGTCAATGTACTTCACTACGATAGATGACGGCCAAGGCTCTAACCCACCTTGCTTTGGTGATTTTTGTCCAACATATTCCATTGATTTAGGAGACGAATAGCTTCTCTTTTTGTTTTAAAGCACACTTCTCTTAAAGAGGTTTATTAGGGGAATTAACTTCCTTAGAAACCCAAATTGCTGACTATTTAAAGAACTCCCTGGGTTTTCATTTGTCTTCACTCCAATTTCCACAATGCTTATTCCTCACATAGTCCGGCTAGAGGAGCTTATCCAATTACAGTCTCTTGTGTTATAATCGTTATGCTTTCAGTTGGATGTATGTTTAGTGTCGCTAATGTTGTATTTTTGACTAGAGTTGATTTTATGATAACTTTTGGTTCACATGTTCCATTTGCTGTAAATAATAAGGAACCTTTTTTGCCTTCAAAAACAGTTATATAGTATTCACCACTTGTGTAATAACCAGAGGCGCCCAGATAACTCATCCAGTCCTTTGAATAAATTTCTTCACCTTCTGCTTTTTGTGTTAGACAGTAATCGGTTGGAGCTTCAACATCCTCATAACTTTTAAACATCTCCAGAGCTTTCTTAACTTCTTTACCTACAACCAAAATACCATATTCGCTTTTTATCTTTTCAAATATTCCCTCAATCTTATTTTTATACTCGTTCACTCTTATTCCATACTCTTTACTATATCCAATCTTTTTAGGAACCCAGATCTCTACGATACAGTCCTCTTCAGCCACATAGCTTACCATATATATCGAATCATCAAGCTTCGTTATATTTGCATTAAGCAATTTACCAAGTGGATAGCTTGGCCACTCTTTAAACACAACACTCACCGGAATTATGACATAACTTTTGGGAGGTATAGTTAGGTTAAAATTTAATGTGTCATCTTCCAGCCAGACCATCTCACTGCTCCAATTCACTTCAATAAATGTTGCATTTGGAGCTATAGAAAACGCCTTCAAAACTATAAATCCATTATCAACGAAAAATAATCTAGCATTCTCTTTAATTTTCTCTGGAAGGTTCACAGAAATCACCCAACTGAGTGTCTCATTGTTTTTATTGAAAACGATGATATTTAATGTGTAGCTTTTGTCATCTACAATCTCTAAAGTCCTAACATCGGGAAAAGCCAGCGCAGGTCTCAAGGATTCGTAAGGATGCTTGCTCTCGTGGGGTAAAATAACTCCTACTATAAATACCAAGCCCAGCATTAACCCTAATAGTATGAGGGTCAAAGGTCTCTTCATAGGATTACCTCAAAATTTATGAACGAAAATTCATATTTAAATTTTACGCCTTACTATAGTTTTATTTTTTCAATTAACATTGAAAAGTCCTTTATGCTTTTGTATTCTCTCGGCTGACCTTGTAAATTTCCTCAGTTTCTTTGAGAGTATCCCAAAATTCTTGGATTCAATTAGTGATTTCTTTTATACTAACACCCAGACTCAAGAGGGGACGAGGCGGATGTAACAATGTACTTTATCATGATACAAGATTGGTAATTTTAAAGCACCCTTCTCTTAAATAGAGCTATTAGGGGAATTAGCCATATTAAGTGCACAATGAAGGCCACCAAAAAATCGCTGTAGTCATTTTGCAAAATCCCTTCGAACACTTTATAGAGCCAATAGGTCGGAAGGAATGCTGTAAATTCACTCCAGTCCCTTGAAAGATTTCTCCAAAGCACAACGAGCTTTATCAGCGGTGGCAACATGAGAAACCAGCCAAGAACTTTAGAGACGGTTATCGCCTGCATTCTTGACTCTGAGAACACTGTAATTAATAATCCATATATCCAAACCTCAAGGACGAAAAGAACTATCAGCATTGCAAGACCCTTTCGAGACAACTCTATGTCTAGGATGTAGGGAGAGGCAAAGCCCAGTACTGCAGTAACTATTGAGGCCCAGGTGAGGCGGTAGGCTAGAAAGGCCTCACTTGATATTGGAATCACCTGCAAGGCCTGTATGGTCTTTTCTTCTTTTTCATCGGCCATTACGAAGCCTGGGAGCATGCCAAATATCATTGGGATGAAGAGCATCGTCAAGAGAGCTAAAGGATAGTAGTAGATTCCAACTTTGTCCTTGAAGTACCTAACTATTAGGAGAAGGACAAACACCATGATTACGCTGTAGAGGAGCATGGGATCCCTTCTCAAAAGCTTAACATCCGTCTTGTAAATCGCCAAAAAACTCATTTCAATCCCTCCACCGCGTACTTATAAAACCTTGACTTAGCAAAGTAATACCCTATACCAGACCAAACAATTAAAGCTAACCCAGAAATGGCTAAAGTGGTTTTTGATATCTCGACGAATGGGGCCTTGAAAGAGTAGAGCGCGGGATAGCTTGGGATTAGATAGAGAACCTTCCAGATTGGATGGGTTAGATAGCCGTGGTAGTGGGCGAATGGGAGGAGTGAGACTATAAGAACTCCCAGGAGAGGAATGAAGTAGTCGTCCAAACTGTAGTACTTCGCAGATATTCCTATTCCCAGGAGGGTATAGACAATTGAGCAGAGGAAAACTCCCACAACAACGTAAGGCAGACCAGAGAGGGATCTAGTTCCAATTGCCATTATCGCTATTCCTCCTACTATTGAGAGGAGGCTTAGTGGGATGAGCTTGGCTATTATGTAATCCCTCCACTCAATGGGCGTTACGGCCAAAGCTCCAATAGTTCCGTCTTTCTTTTCCGCAAATATCTCAGTACCCACAAACATAAATCCCACAAGCCCAGGCTCAAAGAGGAGGAATATTGGCACCACTATGGAGTGATATCTCTCCGGAAAGGCCATCAGCATTAAACCATAGGCAACCCCTATGAGAATGTACATAGGGTAAACGTAGCTCCTAAATCCAATTGTTAGGTTCACCTTTATCAAGTTCTTTATCATATGAGCCTCCTCCCCGTTACCTTGAGGAATATCTCCTCTAAAGTTGGCTCCTCGGTGTTTATCCTCCTGATCTCATAATTTCTCAAAATGTTGAAGAACTCTTCGTTTTGCCCTATCCCATCCAATGAGAATTCCCTTACTTCAACTTTTCCATTGACAACGTATTCAACCTTAACGACTCTCTTCCCCATCTTGACCTTTAGCTCACTCGGACTATCAACGAGCTTTACTGATCCATCTACAATGAACGCTACTCTATCACAGAGCTCATCCGCAACGTACATATTGTGCGTTGTGAGAAAAATAGTTTTCCCGTTCCCCCTCATCTCAAGCAACAAATCCTTTATCTTCCTCGCGCTCCCTGGGTCTAATCCTTCCAAAGGTTCATCAAGAAAGAGTATCTCGGGATCTGGAAGTAGGGCCCTAGCCAAGTCGAGCTTCTTCTTCATTCCCTTGGAAAAGTTAGCAACTAATTGATCAGCTTCCTTATCAAGACCAACCATTTTAAGGACTTCCATTGGGTCAAGGTGCTTCTTGTAGAAACTTGCAAAGAACTCCAGGTTTTCAAGAGCCGTTAAGCGAGAATAAAGGGCTGGAAACTCAAAGGAGACGCCGATCTTATTGTAGTAGTCCTTACCCCATTTTCTTAAGTCTCTGCCTAAAACCTTAACCTCCCCAGTGTAGTCTTTGATAATTTTAACGAGGATTTTCACGGTTGTTGTCTTTCCAGCACCATTCGGGCCGAGGAAGCCGTAGATTTCACCTTTTTCAACTTCGAAGCTTAGGTTTTCAACGCCTCTAACATTACCATAATACTTTCTAACGTTTCTAACCTCAATGATGGGCATAATTCCACCAATATTTTATTCACCAGACAATATATTAAGCTTCAGGTGGTAGTGCCGAGTACACCAAAATCTCAAATTTTCTCACAATAGAATTCTTTGTAGTGAGTGTTATGCAGATTGTTGAGGCGATTTATGAGGATGGAGTTTTGAAACTTCTGAAAAATTTAAAGCTCAAAGAGCACTCAAAGGTCATCATCAAGGTAATTGATGAGGAGGAGATTGAGAAAATCTTGGATTCCCGTGATTATTGAGAAAGTTGAAGGCATAGATTATAATAAGGAGGCTTACTATGAATCCCTCTGAAGTCTTTCTAGATTCTTCTATTCTGGTAGGATTAAACCTTGGTGACGAGAACGCAAAGGCATTAGTGAAGTCGTTGATTGAAAGGGGTTTCACTTTAGTCATAAATCCTGTCGTTTTCGATACTGTCAGGATAACTGGGGTATCACCTCCTGAAGCCATTCAGTCACATCACCAGGCGGTCCACCAAACCGAGAATGAATTCTAACAAAATTATACC
>NZ_JASKLM010000048.1:0-12321 GCF_030153625.1 Pyrococcus sp.
GTATAATTTTGTCAGAATTCATTCTAGTTTTGGTGATCCGCCTGGTGATGTTACTGAATGGCTTCAGGAGGTGATGCCCCAGTTATCCTGACAATATCGCAATAGACAGCGGAAAGTATGAGAAGATATACCTCTTCTACGGTACAAAAAGCTACGAGGATATCCTCTTTAGGGATGAAATAATTCACCTCCTAAAGCATGGGGAAAAGTTGAACTGCCACGTAAAGCTTGCTTACGAAGTAGAGACTCCTTCTTGTATCTACTTAGAAAGGGGCTTTTCGGAGAAGGTGTGCAAAGGAGTCGTAACTGACCTCTTCAGGGGAGAGGAGTTCGACGTTGAAAACTCTTACGCTTTAATCTGTGGCCCTCCTGTTATGTACAAGTATGTGATAAGGGAACTGCTAGATAGGGGATTGTCTCCAGGGAGAATATACATGACACTGGAGAGAAGAATGAGGTGTGGAGTTGGAAAGTGTGGTCACTGCATAGTTGGAACGAGTGTATCCATTAAGTACATCTGTAAGGATGGTCCCGTTTTCACTTATTGGGATGCTCTTTCCACAAGGGGGTTGATATGATGAAGTTGGGTGTTTTTGAACTTACGGACTGTGGTGGATGTGCGCTCAACCTACTATTCCTCTATGATAAGCTTCTCGACCTCCTCGAGTTCTATGAAATAGCTGAATTCCACATGGCAACTTCCAAAAAGAGCAGGGAAAAAATTGATGTTGCTTTGGTAACTGGAACTGTATCGACACAGAGGGATTTGGAGGTTTTAAGAGATGCAAGGAATAGGAGCGAATATCTGATAGCTTTGGGGACTTGTGCAACTCATGGAAGCGTTCAAGGAGTAATTGAAAACTCGAAAGAGGCTTACAGAAGAGTTTATGGGAATGGAAAGCCCCCAGTAAAACTCTTGAATCCAAAACCAGTGACGGACTATGTTCCCGTAGACTTTGCTATTCCAGGATGTCCATATGATAAAGAAGAGGTTTTCCAAGTTTTGATAGATATAGCAAAAGGTATAGAGCCTGTAGCTAAGGATTATCCCGTCTGCTTGGAGTGTAAGTTGAATGAATATGAGTGCGTTCTTCTAAAGAAGAGAATTCCCTGCTTAGGTCCAGTAACTGCTGGAGGGTGCAATGCGAAGTGCCCATCTTATGGACTGGGATGCATTGGGTGTAGGGGGCCTTCTTTGGACAACAACGTTCCTGGAATGTTCGAAGTTCTTAAGGAAATTCTTCCTGATGAGGAGATTGCTAGGAAACTAAGGACTTTTGCGAGGTGGTAGTTATGATAATCGAGCTTGATGAGTTTACTAGGGTAGAGGGGAATGGAAAGGCAGAGATAGTAATTGAAAACGGTGAGGTTAAGGATGCTAGGGTAAAAATCGTAGAAGGCCCAAGGTTTTTTGAGATTTTGACCTTGGGAAGAGATTATTGGGATGTTCCAGATTTAGAGGCCAGAATATGCGCCATCTGTTACATAGCTCATTCGGTGGCCTCTGTTAGAGCAATAGAAAAGGCCCTAGGAATAGATGTTCCCGAGAGCGTGGAAAAGCTTAGGGAATTAGCTCTTTGGGGAGAGATAATTGAGAGCCATGCACTCCACCTCTACCTCCTTGCCCTCCCAGATGTCTTTGGCTACCCAGATGCTATTTCCATGATACCGAGGCATGGAGAGTTAGTTAAGGAAGGTTTGACAATAAAAGCGTTTGGAAATGCCATCAGAGAGCTAATTGGTGGGAGGGAAATTCACGGAATAAACATAAAGCCTGGAGGTTTTGGAAGGTATCCGAGTGAAGAGGAACTTGAAAAGATTGCCGAGCATTCAAAATCTTTAATAAAGTTTGCCAGGAGGATAGTTGGAATCTTCGCTTCCCAGGAGGCGGGAGGAGCTGTTGGTGAAGTTCTAATGGCTACTTCAGACTACTTGTGGGGTGATGAACTAATCATTAATGGAGAGAGAGTCCAATATTATGAAGTGGACGAGGTTCCAGTCGGATACAGCTTTGCAAAGCACTCTTACTACAAAGGAAACCCCGTGTTTGTCGGTGCTCTTCCCAGGTTGCTCTTAAAGGGAGAGTCAATAGAAGGAGAAGCGGCGAGAATGTTGGAGGAGTATAGGGATAAGTTGGAGAGCAAGTATGTAATCTACAACAATCTGGCCCAGGCCATAGAACTTCTCTATGCCTTGGAGAGAGTTCCCCAATTAGTTGAAGAAATACTCAGCGAAGGCATTGAAAGAGGAAATGGTGAGATTTCCCAGGAGAGCGGAGAAGGAGTTGGATATGTGGAGGCCCCAAGGGGAGTCTTAGTTCACCACTACAGAATTGAGAACGGTAAAGTTGTGTGGTCAAATACAATAACTCCAACGGCATTCAACCAGCGCTTAATGGAGTTAAGCCTTCTAGAGGAGGCAAAGAGGCTTTATGGCTCTGAGTCTGAAGAAAATATGAAGAAGAGACTTGAGGTAATTGTAAGGGCCTTTGACCCGTGTATCTCCTGTTCAGTGCACTTCGTCAAGCTTTAAATTAACATCTTTATTTTTTCAAGGACTTCCCTTGGATTTCTACCAAACACCAATATCATTGGCTCCTTTCCTACATCCCCTAGGTGATAGATGATGTCGGGCCTTTCTTTTATCCTCTTTATCGCGGTCTCTATTCCCCAAGGTATCGTTGCTCCTTCTTTGGCCTTTATCTCCTCTGGTTCCTCTCTTCTATCGTAGAATGAAACTTTGAATCCCCTCTCCTGGGCTATCTCTATTATTTCTTCTATTATTTCTCTGGAGTATCTAATGTTTATGGCACTCCTGTACTCTGGGTAGAATCTCATGTAAGTGAGGACAGCCCTAGCTAGGTGGTCGCTTGCTCCAAACTCAACAGGGCCCACGGCCTTTACTGAGTTTCCGTACTTGACGATTCTCCCCTTAACCCCCGCAACGTCTTTAGTGCTTCTGGCGTAGGGAAGTGGAAGTGAGTAGACGAAGTTAGTTCCCACCTCTGGAATTAGCCTTACTGGATTAATGCTTTCGAATTCTCTCACTGCATTCGTTAACTCTTCATAAATTCTCCACTTCTCTGCAGGAATCTCTATCCAAGCTGATTGATTCACTGGGCAATGACCATGTCCTATCCTGTGGCCCATAGCTATGCCCAAGGTTATGAACTTCTTCGCAACTTCTATTGCCTCTTCTAATCCCAAACCTTTCGCTAGGTTTGCTGTTATGGCAGCGGAGAAGCTACATCCAGTACCGTGAGTGCAACCTTCAACTTTTGGGGCTCTATACTCCCTAAAAGTTCCATTGTGGTAGAGAACGTCAACTGCCTCCTCTCCCTCAATGTGTCCTCCCTTAACTATCACTGCCTCTGCTCCAGTTTCCTCTGCGATTTTCTTCGCAACTATCTTTGCATCCTCAACGCTTCTAATTTTCATCCCGCTCAGCTTTTCTGCCTCGAACCTGTTTGGGGTTACAAGCGTTGCCAAGGGGAGAATGTACTTGATTAAAGCATCTACCGCGTCCTCTCTAAGGAGGGGAGCTCCGCTCTTAGCTATCATTACTGGATCAACTACGAGTGGAAAGTCGTAGTTTTTCACGGTCTTTGCCACTGCTTTAATTATCTCAGCATTGCTTAGCATTCCTGTCTTTGCGGCATCAACCCCTATATCTTCGGCCACGGCCCTTATCTGCTCTGCCACAACTTCTGGAGGAATATCGTGGATTGCCGTAACTGCTTGGGTGTTTTGGGCAGTAACTGAGGTTATGGCAACTAGGCCGTGGACTCCAAAGGCTGTAAAGGTTTTTAGATCCGCCTCAATTCCCGCTCCTCCACCACTATCGCTCCCAGCAATTGTGAGGGCAGTCTTCACTAACCTTTTCATCCTAAAACCTCCTCTACGATTTTTCTTAACTCCTCTGTAGCCTTTCTAACATCTTCAGCACCCATAACAGCGGATATTACGGCTATTCCGTCAACTCCAGTCTTGAGAACTTCTCTCGCATTATCTTTATTTATTCCTCCTATTGCAACTACGGGAATTTTAACGCTCTCAACTATCTTTCTCAATCCCTCTAGGCCTATAACTCTCGCATCTTCCTTTGTCTTAGTTGGAAAGACGGAGCCAGCTCCTAAGTAGTCAGCTCCCTTTTTCTCAGCTTCCAGGGCCTCTTCAAGGGAGTATACAGATGCTCCTATAATTAGATTGAGTGCTATTTCCTTAGCTACTTCTATTGGCATGTCCTCGGGCCCCAGCTGAACTCCATCGGCATCGACAGCTAAAGCTACATCTACCCTATCATCGACGAAGAAAAGGGCGTCGTATTCCCTGGTTAATTGTCTTAAAGTCTTTCCAATCTCATACATTTCTCTTGTTGGGGCGTTCTTTATCCTCATCTGAATTGCAGTAGCCCCTCCTTCCAGGGCTTCCCTTACACTCTCAACTTCGGGCTTGAGTCTTCTGTCTGTTATAACGTAGAGCTTCAGCTTGTTCCTTAGGTTCATACTTTTACCACCTCAATTTTCTTTAGCCTTTCTACATCCTCTGGGGTTAGCAAGTAGAGCCAGTCGTAGAGCTTAGCATGGAAAGTTCCAGGGGCTTTTGCCTCTTCAGCTGCTTTTTCAGCTGCTACTTCAAAGACAACCAAGGATGAGACAGCTGAAGTTAGCGGATCATTTACTGCAACGAAGGCTCCAGTAAGTGCCGCTACTATACATCCTGTTCCCGTAACCCTTCCAAGAAGCTCGTGGCCATTATAGACTGCATAAACTCTTTTACCATCGCTTACATAGTCTACTTTACCAGTAACGGCAACAATTGTGGAAAATTCCTCAGCTACAGCCAATGCCAATTCTTTTGCTCTCTCTGGGTCATATGTGGAGGAGTCCACTCCCCTAGTTTTTCCTTCCTCTCCTAGCAGAGCGGATATCTCTCCAAAGTTCCCCTTGACTATGGTAGCTCCTATTTTTAGTACCTCTAGAGCTGTCTTCGTCCTAAGTCTCGTTGCACCGGCTCCTACTGGATCTAGTACAAGGGGTTTCCCATATTCTTTGGCTAGTTTTGCTGCTTTGATCATAGAATTTATCCAGAATTTGTCGAGAGTTCCGATGTTCACGACTACTGAATCAGCAATCCTTACCATCTCTTCGAGCTCTTCTTCTGCATGTGCCATGACTGGAGATGCTCCAAGGGCAAGGAGAGCGTTCGCTGTGGTGTTCATAACTACGAAGTTTGTAATGTTGTGGACTAGGGGCTTTCTTTCCCTAACCTTAGCTAAGGCCTCCCCGACGCTAATCATTCTCCCCACCTCTCAAGGAGGTAATATATTATGGCAGAGATCAAAAAGACTGGAATGCTTGCTCCTATTGAGTTGCCTAAATCGCTTAAGACTGGTACTTTCACTCCAATTAAGGCCTCCATTGTGAGTCCCAGGTAGAGGAGGAACCCAATTAGCCAACTGATTATTCCTCTTACCTTGACTTTCCTATCTTCGAGGAGTGACTCAACTTCATACCTTCCCTTATTTACAAGGAAGAAGTCCGTTATCATTATTGCAGCTAATGGGACGAATGCTCCTCCTATTAGCAGAAGGAAGGACTCGTACTTATCTACTGGGAACACTAAGGCTAGCAGAGTTCCCAGGACACCAACCAATATTACCTGGGTTTTTGCGTTTGCTCTCGGGTTTATATTCTTCCACGTTATTGCTGCAGAATATATGTCCATGAAGGTTGTGTTCAATGTTGAGACAAGGACCATTAGCATAGCTGGAATTCCAAGGCCGTAAGTGGCTATTATGCTTATTGGATCTGGTTGCTTAACAGCTATGTTGCTCAAGGCTCCCAGGAAGTAACAGAAGGCTGAACCGGCTAAGTGGCCGAGGTAAGTTCCCCAGGCTGCATCTCTCTCACTCTTCGCCATTCTTGAATAATCTGCTATCGTTGGAGCCCAGCTTAGGGGCATCGCTATTACAAGGTCGAGGGCTATTAACAATGGCAACCCTCCCTCTCCTGGCCTGTTCCAAAGTTCTGAGAATGAGTATTTGGAGAATATCACATAGAGAAGCCAAACGCTCAATATTCCCAGGAGGACTACTGAAAGCTTTTCAAGCCATCTCCATCTCTCAGGTCCAGAAAGGGTCCACAGCGTAACTAATATACCTAGGACTAATATCCATAGCCTATAAGTCCCTGGGAATATTACATCTAAGGCCTTCCCACCAACTATCAGCATTATTGCCGTCCATCCTATGAGCTGGAGATAGTTCAATATCGAAGGTAGAACTGATCCTTTACCTCCCAGGGGAGCTCTTGAGAGGACCATTGTTGGAAGCCCCGTTCTCTGCCCTTCTACAGCTATCAAGCTCATTACGGCATTTCCCAGGAGGTGGCCAAGGATTATAACGAGGAGGGCCTCTTTAAGCGAGAGGTAGGGAGTTAGTAGTGCTCCCGCCCAAATTACAGCTATTCCAAAATCAGCGCCAAACCATATTGAAAAGTTGCTCCAGAAATCGAATATTCTCTCCTTAACTGGCTTAATATCATACATTTTCTTCACCTCCGTAGGCTATGTCCCAGAATATCAGCTCAAACTTTGAAACTTCCCTAAACACCTCTTTTGCCCTTTCTCTCTCAAATTCTCCATGCTTTTCGGCCAAGGAGTTAAGAATTTCCTCAATCTTTTTTACATATTCTCCGAACTCCTGGGAGCTCCAGTGGTTTATAAACTCTTTATAGGGACTATCCCCCTTTAAATTTTCTTTAACCCATTTCCATGCCTCATAGTAGGCTTTCTCTTCGCAGTAAAAGGCTGTGAATCCCTCTAGAAAGCTTCCCAGGGAGGCAACGTTTAAGAGGTAGTTCACATAGGATTTTGCCCTCCAATCAATTTCTTCATTCAAAGAAACATCCAGCTCCTGGGCCTTTTTCTCAAACATCTCTAGCTCCTTTGAAATGTAGTATATTGATTCCGCGAAAAAGGGAAGGAGGTAGTCAGGAGCTTTTGCCATTAGTAGTGCCATAAACCTTAGAGCGTTCTTCACAAAGTAGTAGTCGTTGACCAGCCACTTTTCGAAGCTTTCTCTCCTTATTGTATTCTCTGCCACTTCTATGAGAAATCTATGGGGGAGAAACTTCTCCCAGATATCCCAGTTCTCCCTGAGGAGTTCTTCAGAAAACATCGCCACCCCTCCAGGCCATTTCCCAGAACGCAAGCTCAAACTTGCTCCCAGTTATGAATATTCTCTTAAGCCTCTCGTACTCTCCTCCCTGGGAATCAATTATCTCTCTCAGCCTTTTGACAAGTTCTAGGTATTCTTCGCTGAGGTAAACTTTACCCCACTCGCGGTAAATCTTTACAGGATTTCTCTCCAGCTTTTCTCTGTGGTATTCGGCAATCTCAGCGTAACTCCAGAAGCATGGGAGAAGAGCTGTCAATCCCTCAACCACACTTCCCCTGTAAGCAGTTGAGAGCATGAAGTCCATGTAGGCTGAATTTACTAGTGTTGGCTCAACCTTGATTGCATCTTCGAGCGTGAAGCCAAGTTTATGGAGTAAGCTTTCATAGTTTTTCATCTCTGTTGTTACCTCAGCTCTAGCAAGTTCGAGTATCTCCGCTATGAGAGGATATTCAGCTTTTGAAGCTATTACTGCTAAGGCTCTCGAAAGGCCAACTAGATAGTTGAAGTCTTGAAGGATGTAAAACTTGAACTTCTCGAGGGGAAGTGTTCCTTCGTAAAGTTGGACTACGAAATTGTGCTTGAATATCTTCTCCCATATCTCATTAACTTCCTCTCTAAGTCTGGTCGTTATCATAGTTAACCCCTAGAATACCTCCCACTATATTTTTATAACTCTTTTGTTACATTCAAAAACCAAGTTATAAAACATTTAAAAATAAAAAGGCTACAAAATTCCCCTGAGAATGTCTCTGAAGGAAATTGTTATCTTACTAATCTTGTTCTTTACGCTCCACTTATCCTTAACTAGCTCAAACGTTAGTATGTTCTTTTCTTGATTTATCCTAACTACTGAAGTGGCAATGTCCTCTAAGTGGTGCAAAACTATTGGTTTTGTTACTTTTAGGAGATTAGCCTCGATAAAGTAGAAGGCAGTTCTGTTTTCATTCCTCACGAAATCTTTAATCGAGTTGAGAAGCTTTGCAATATCGGTTGGGTTCTCGGTTAAGAGGAATAGTCTATCCAAGCCAAAAACTAGGTCTATAAATTTCTCCCTTGGCGCAACCTCTTCGAAAGCTTTGCCATACTCTAGAAGATACCTTGGAATATCGAGCTCAAATGGAATTCTCTTAACAATACCCTCTTCTTCTCCACTCCCTCCAATTTTTAAAATTTTGAGTTCAGGTGTCGCTATTCCCAGCATCTCCAAGTGTTTTGTGTATACGGAGAATGTATCAAGCACATCTTCGACAAGAATTGGCACATTAAGCTCTTCTCCAACTTTAATTATAATGGAAAGAAGGCTCTCAACTCCCAGGTAAGAATAGTTTTCCAGTAATACTGTCTCTCCAAAGAGCTTATCTTTGATAAAATCATTAAGAAGTTGGAATGTCATAGCTCATCACCCATGTCAATTGTTACTTCATTTCCCACCAGCTCGAGGTTCATGGTCTTGGGAATTTTGATGTAGGCCGTTGAGTGAACTGCTGTAATCTCACCTATAGTGCTTGCAATTCTCTCAAATTCGTGCTTCACTATGGGGTTTATAGAACTAAGGAGATTGGCATTCATCACGTAAAATGCTTTTCTTTTCTTATTTCCAAGGTACTTTTGAATGTCAGTAATGGAAAGATAAATTTCGAGGGGATTCTTCATTAGCATGAATAATCTTTCAAGACCAAATACAACGTTTATGAACCTTTCAATGTTTGAAAGTTGTTGGAATCCTTTTCTGTATTCTTGAACGTATATCCTGGGTTCAGAGACATCTTTTATATGAACTAAGACGTTTCCAACTTTCGTTTTTCCTCCAGTCTTTATCACGTAAACATTTTCAGAATTTAGAATATCTTTCTTTATCCCAAGAACTTTTAGTCGAGTAATTATGAGCGGTAGAGTATCAAAGTTGTCATCTATAACAAGTGGAAGGTTTCTGGCTTTTGCATACTCAGCTATCTTTAGAAGGACGAATTCGGGAGCAAAGGAAGTGTGGTACTCTAAAAGAACTGTCTCGCCGAATTGTATTGAATCTAATAACTCAAAAATGACATCATCCATTAGCATCCCCAAATAAATTAGGCAAGAAAAAATACATACCTTTTGGTTATAAAATGAAGAAGAAAGAAGTTACTCCTCCCTAAACAACCCATATTTCTTTGGATCATAGAACGGAGGAGTTACCGTTATCGCCTTCTTCCTTGTTCCTCTTATGTCAATTTCAATTTCAACTCCCGGCTTTGCGTACTCCTCCTTAACGAAGGCTATTCCTATTCCTATATTTAGTAAAGGAGACAACGTTCCACTTGTTACCTCTCCTATGATCTCTCCATTTGCATACACTTTGTATCCATCCCTTGGTATGCCTTTTTCAAGCATCTTGAAGTGGACGAGCTTCCTGCCCAGGCCTCTCTCCTTCTGCTTAAGGAGGGCATCCTTCCCAATGAAGTCCTTGTCCCAGTAGATGGCAAATTCCAAGTTTGCTTGTAGGGGAGTTACCTCATCTATGTCAGTGCTCAAAAGTTGGAGCTCCTTTGTGTCATTTCCATATAGGGTGTATCCTGCCTCAAGCCTCAAAGTGTCTCTAGCTCCCAGACCAGCGGGCTTTATTCCATATTTTTGCCCCTCTTCAAGTATCCTCTCCCAAACGTGAAGGGCTTTTTCGGGCTTGCCCCTCTTCTCCTCATCTGGATGATATGGGTTCAAGTCCTCTATGTAAACCTCAAATCCGTTCTCTCCAGTGTATCCACTCCTTGAGAGGAGCATCTTTATCCCATCAAGCTCAACCCATCTAGCCTGGAACCACCACATCTCGTTTATGTCTATGCCAAAGAGATCCATTGCTAAATCTCTAGCTTTAGGTCCCTGAACTGCGAACATAGCTATGTCATACGTCTTGAGCTCTATCTCAAGATCGAGCTTTGTAAACTGCTCTATGGTCTTCTTGAGGGAAGTGAACCAAGCGTAAAGCTTTTCGAATGCATCTGAGTCACAAATCATTAGGTATTCATTGTTGCCCATGTTAAACACTAGGGTCTCATCCTTTATTGCTCCCCTCTCATTTAGAACTAAGGTGTAAGTCCCACTTATTGCGGGAGGCTTACTAATATCGTTTGTTGTGGTATATTGTAGGAACTTAAGGGCATCTTTGCCCTTGAATAGTATTTCTCCCATATGAGAAACGTCAAAAACTCCCACCGCATTTCTCACAGCTAAATGCTCCTCCTTTATGCTTGAATACCATATTGGCATTTCCCAACCTGCAAACTCTTCTATCTTCTTTGCATGCTCCTTGTGCCAATCAAACAGGTGAACCCTTTTTGCCATGTAATCACCCCCCTTGGAAGTTTTACTTTCATAATATAATTTTTGTGCTTTAAATTTGCTTTTTGTTTCGACAATCTGACAAGAAAGAAAGGGATATAAACAGTTTTTTTAAACAAAGGATTTGATGAAAGGAATACTCCCCTATGTGATCTTTAGGTCAAAGAAAGGAACATTCGCTTTAGATGCCTACTTAGCTTTAAGGGTTGAGAAAGTTGAAAGAATAGCTACATTAATCAGAAAGGCTGAAGTTGTTAAAAGAGCTTTTGATATCCCTCCAAATGCCGACTTAACTCTTGAGGAGTTATCGGAGTTTTTGGAGTCTTCTATGGAAAAAATAAGGAAAAATGCTGGCGAATCTTTTGATAGAAGGTTAAAGAAAATTAGGAGATGGAACTTAGCGAGACTATTTGGAATTCCTACAGGTCACACAAGGCACATTGCCGAGGATGAGCACTTGTCAAGAGAGCATAGAGAGTCTTTACTCGCCTTAAGCATACTGGAGAACGTATGCCGAGGAGGGATAGAGCCCATAGGTTATGGAGTTGTTGAGGTAGAGGTTAAAGAAGGGAAAGTCTATATAAATGGAAAACTCGATCCAATATACACGGAGCTGATAAAAATTGATATGAAGGCAGCTTTAGCTCTGCTTGAAATACTCTCAGAGTAGGTCTCTTTCAGTTTTTGTTAATCTCTTTGCCCCGTTTTCCGTTATGAGAACAGTATCCTCAATTCTAACTCCTCCGAGCTTCGGAATGTAAATTCCTGGCTCTATTGTTATGACCATGCCTTCCTTTAGCACGGTTTCGTCGTACTGGCTAATTCTTGGCCACTCATGGATCTCAAGCCCAACGCCATGGCCTAAACTGTGGATGAAATAGTCTCCATAACCATACTCCTTTATTATTTCTCTTGCTATGGAGTCGAGCTCCTTTGCAGTCATTCCAGGTTTTGCTGCCTTGACGGCTCTCTTCTGTGCCTCTAAGACCACCTCATAAATTTCCCTCTGCTTTTCATTCGGAGAGCCTACGACAATTGTTCTCGTGATGTCCGAATTGTAGTGATTGTAGAGTGCTCCAAGATCGATAACGACTAAATCCCCCTTCTCTATCCTCTTGTCACTTGCGACTCCATGGGGGAGGGCTGATCTATGACCACTTGCAATTATTGTGTCAAATGCGGGCTTCTCCGCCCCGTTCATTTTCATCAAGTACTCTACTTTTGCTGCAACTTCCCTTTCTCTCTTTCCTTCTGTTATTTCCTCAATAGCAGCAATAACTGCTTTGTCAGCAATCTCACAAGCCTTTTCTATGATTTCTATTTCTTCTTTTGTTTTAATAATTCTAAGATCCTTTATAACGTCATCAATATTCTTAAACTCCTTAATTCCCGCTTTCTCCTTAAAGTTCTCAACCAAAGAATAGGAGAGGGTTCCTTCAATTCCGAGGGTTTTAGTATTTTTCAAGAAATCGTAGATTTCATCAAACTTCTTGAACTTTACAACGGGTAACTTACTTTCCTCTTTTGCCATCTCATACTCCAGCTCTGGAACGTAAAGAGTAGCTTCGTCACCGTCAACTATTATATATCCTCCTCCTAGGGGAGAAGTCCCAGAGAAGTAGTAAACGTTCACGGGCTTTGCTATGAAAACTCTGTCAATCGAATTTTCATCCATAAACTTAACAAGTTTTTCAAGTCTTTCTTTCATATAATCACCACACTCCCTAAGATACTGTCAGGATAACTGGGGCATCACCTCTTGAAGCCACTCAGTCACATCACCAGGCGGACAACCAAACCGAGAATGAAACCTAACAAAATTAT
>NZ_JASKLM010000049.1:0-12261 GCF_030153625.1 Pyrococcus sp.
CGTCAGCTCCATAGTGAAGTCGATCTGTATTCACTACTCGACACAGCATGAGTTGGGAGACGCTTCACTTTACGACGATGCTATCACTAGAATAATCGATATGACGGGTGATTCTCATACTGATATTTACGCTCTCAAGGTAGCCCTTGACCTGATCGGAGGAAATTTAAACGTAGAAGAAGCCAGAGAGATGCTTGAACAGATTAACAGAGAAGAATGGCCATTAGCTGGTACTTTGCTCTCGATACTAAGCGGAGAAGAATATCAGGGCTCAACTGAAACACAAGAATGTGAGAAGCTCCTGCAAGAGGTTGCAGAGAGACTCAAAAAGGTTGAGCACGATTAACCTTGGGTGATGAAGTTGGGCGCTACAGCTTTTACTCTCGTGGGAAACCCGGCTGTACCTTATAACTTGCTAGACATAGCTTGACATTATGCGTTGGGGGAAGGAAAGAGTTAATAATGGCGAGTTAAAACTATAAATAACAAGATATAATTTAATTGAGATAAGTATACGCAATAGGCATATGATTAAGAACTAGTTGAAATGGCTGTACCACAAAGAAGAGGTGTAAACAAATGGGAACAATTAGGATAGATGTGGATAAAAGAGAAATTAAAGAACTTATTCCAGAACTTGAATCTGGAAAGTATCGGATTCCATCGTTTCAAAGACAATATGTTTGGGATGAAGATGACATTAAAGACTTGATCGATTCAATCGTCAATAATTATCCTATAGGAACCATAATTCTGTGGAAGCCATCAAATTCTTCTTTAGCCGAGAAGATAGATCCATTCTCAAAACCTTTAATTGACAGTAACGGTAAAAAACCATCAGAAATTTTCTATGTCATTGATGGACAACAAAGACTTACATCATTATTATTGCTATTCAAAGGTTGGGAAATTTCTAGAGGAGGAGAAAAAATAACATGCAGTGTTCCCATAACATACAATCCTGCAAACCAAAAGTTCTACAAGAGTAAGACAAGAGGTATCGACTTGTCAAACCTAATAAAAGCATTTTGGTTAAAAGATAAAGAGATGCTCCGAAAACTCATGGATGAAACGCCAAGTGAGCAATTTGACGACATGATGAACAAAATTGACAGAATATTAAACTATAAGCTTCCGATATATGTTATGGAAACCTATGAAGAGAACGAGGAAACCTTTTTAAGTATGGCAGAGGCTTTTATTAGAGTAAATAAATACGGGGTACGGATAGGAAACTTGGAACTCATGTTGTCATTTTTGGCAGGTGCTATAAGCGGTGAGTTAAAAGAAAGAATTCATGAACTTTATGAGGATCTTTATGGCATATTTGAAATAGATTTGCAACCTGTTCTACGGTTTGCATTTTCAAACTTTGGGCTCAGGCAAACCCAAGTATCCAAAGTAAATCAATTTAAAGCCAATATTAAAAAAATAAACACTCAAAATGCAGATACTATCTTCGAAAAATCCAAAAAATCCATGAAGTTAGCCATTGATTTGCTCAGGAGGGAATTAGGTATATCAAATTCAAGGTTACTGCCTTCTCAAATACCCTTGATCACCATATCTAAATATCTTTATTACAAAGATGTTAGCAACTTAGAAGAGCTCGAAGAAGATGATGTTAAAAACATGATAAATTGGTTCATCTTGGCTAGTTTTAATGGATATTACAGTTCTGCAACAGACACGAAATTAGATGAAGATCTCGAGATTGTAAAGTCTTCGAATGTTTTTCCAATAGGCCAACTACTTGAAAATATGAAAAGGAGAAAAGCTAAGATAAAGATTTCAGAAAACGACATAAAGAGAGGATTAAC
The DNA here is from genome assembly GCF_030153625.1 of Pyrococcus sp. Classification (NCBI taxonomy): domain Archaea; kingdom Methanobacteriati; phylum Methanobacteriota; class Thermococci; order Thermococcales; family Thermococcaceae; genus Pyrococcus; species Pyrococcus sp. Next base: position 1,821 of record NZ_JASKLM010000049.1, read on the forward strand.
TATAAACGTGCTCAGAAGGGAAGGGAGAGCACATTTATTTTTGTTGTACGTTCTCTTAGTAAAGAACAATGCAGATAACTGGAATGGACAACTTTTGAAACACAGTTCTTTAAATGAACTATCACGCCACCACATATTTCCCAAAGAATACTTGGAAAAGGAACTAAATATTGACGATCCCGACGACAGAGAGATCATGATAAACAATTTGGGGAATATTACCTTTATTCACAAGCACATTAACTCTGAGATTGGGGATGCTCCCCCAATTGACTATCTTGATCAGTATGTTGACTATGCCAAGAAACACTTTATCCCAATAGATAAAAATCTGTGGAAATTAGAGCAATATCAAACCTTTTTAGACTACAGAATTAAAGAAATATACAGTACAGGCAAGAAAGTATTTAATGAAATATTTGAATAGCTTGTCCTTTCATTCTGTTTCAATAAGGCTCTAGAAGGATTAATTCCTAGCAGTTCTTTAAGGGGATAACCTATGAAATGGCGGGATCACCGAAGAATAACCAAGTACATATCAAAAACTCTTGGACCTTCCAGACGAACTAGCCCATAAAATCTCAGAAGCGAGCATCCTACCAGACCTCACCCCCGATATTGACTTTACCCTAACAACTACTAAAAAGGGAAACCTAAAAGTAAAAGAAACACAAGTACGCCATCACTCTGAGAAAGCCAAACAGTGGGCGTGGAAATACTTGTACAAAGCAAGGAGACAGTATTTAAAGGGCAATCAAGATTGGGTAGAACCCCTCGGAAGAGCTCTCCACTACATCCAAGATTACACGGTAGGCAAAAACAAGACCGTTTTGCGCTTTTTTAAGGTCAAAAGCTGGGACGTCCACAACACAATCGAAAACAGCATTTCTAAATGCGCCATCCCAAGAGGTGAAATACTGCGGGCAAGCAAGATCCCAGTATCGGCTAACGTTCTTAAAGCTGAGTTGAGCAAAAGCACTCTCAAGGAAAATGCAGATGCCGCAATGGCAGAGGCAACGTACTTGACTGCACTGGCACTAAGGGGTGTCCTAGAACCCACAAAACCCGAGGGGCTTGAAGAGAATTTTCGCAAGTCATTAAAACGTCACTTGACCATTGTTGGGCTGCCATTGTTTGGAACTGTTATTTCCTACATTTTCGGGCGCACAGACTGTTCAGTTGCACTGCTCTTGCTTTCCGTGTTAGGTCACTACTTGGATTACAATTTCCACCAGTGGGATCTAGAGAGGCGCTGGTTTTATAAATAAATTCTATCATTCTCAGAGTTAGTGAGATAAAGATGTCATATCCCAACTAACACCAGAAGATTGCTTTCAAATGCATTGGATCTGAAAACTATTGTTTAATCTGGCGAAGTTGAAGTTAGACAATAAAAATTTCGATAATAAGTCAGATTACATTCTAACTTCCGAAAAAGAGAAATGCTTATTAACTTGGTCAATGATATTACTGTTGGTGAACTATGCCTAGGTTTTATGATCTTTTTGGCGATATTCTCAGTCAGAAGAAAGATCACTGGAGGACAAGATACCACAAACTTCCAGGAAGCATTAATTCGATTCTTTTTCAAGAACTAAAAAACTGGTGGGTCACGGCTCCACTAAAGAGTTACGAGAGAAAACCAAGTTATTTTAATGTTTTAGCTATTGACAGCAGCTACCAGATGGAACGCCTAAAAAATGGGGGTTTGTTCTACGTAGTAAGAGCGTTGGGCATTGATAAAAACAAGGAATACCGATTATTGGGAGCAGATTTTGATTATGTCGATGGCCCCACCCACGAGGTCACAAACATTTTTAGCAGGAAGATGGAGTACTTGGAAATTAAACTTGCTAACGAGGCAATATCCGGGGGATTCTCGGGGGTAGTACTAATAGATGGGTCGCTCTATGGAAGGATCTCGCATTTGGTAATAGAGAGCCCTCTTAGCCACGAGAGAGACTTCTTCCTTAAATACTACAAGGAAGTCCTGAGGCTGTTCAAGCTTGCCAATCGAAATAATGTTATGGTTATAGGGATAAGCAAAGAGAGCAATAGCAGGTTTTTTAGGGATTTCCTCGTGAAGCAGATAGTAAAACTCCCCAGCGTACGGGGAAAAGTGCCAGAGGATAAGGCCAAACATTTGATATCCCTAGTACTCGACAATAGGAGGCGCGCCCTAGAAGAACTAGACATGTTAAAACATGAATATGGTGACATTGGTTTGTTAAACGAAACTGTGAAGGAGCTTATGGTTCCTAGACCAGACTACCAGTTACTAGAAATCTCCAATCTTGATCCAGGGTATACAATCCCTCTTCTTCTTGGTCCCTCAAAAAGATGGCTCAGGGGGTTGTCTCAAATCGAGTCCGACCCAGAGGGGTACATTAGAACTGCATTTCCGACGCTTTCAATGGATAAGGATTTCAGGGGAGCTGCAATAAAAGTACTTAAGCAACTCAGGGAGCTCCCATCGATAGTGTCTTTCCACGCCCTTCTAGACAAGAGGGACTCCCCTCTTAGAATCGACGTCCCCGCTTTTTGTCTCGGGTTATCCAAAAAATTCCACGATGTGGGATGGCCAGAACCCATTAATAAAAACATCCTTGACGATGTGTTGAGTATCGTAGTTACAGGATATGGGGGGCTAGAATACCACAACATATGGCTATGGAAAGTCGATAAAGAAGTGAAATTCCATAGAAAGGAGTTCGATGATATGTATCTGTCCAAATTTAAAGAAGTTGTAGAGGTGGACATAAATGCTCGGGATTACAGACGGGTTAAACTCTTTTGAGAAGATTGGAGTGGTAGTAGGTGAAACAACCCATTCAGAGTTTTATTTTGCCATAGATAACACAAAAACACCTCAGATTTGGGATTATGTAGTAGTTCCCTCAAGAGAAGTCGTGGATGGCGTGGAAAGGGAGGTTCTTGTTTTAGGCCAGATAGTTTCGATAACCTCCTACTCTCAGGGACTAAACGAATACACACCATATTCTGTCGCAGAAAAGCTGAAAGACGCCGAGATAATTGAGCCAAGGTTATTCGCAAAGGTGAAAGTTTTGGGCTTTCCAGTGAACGGGAAAATTCTGATGCCCAGACGCACTATCTACCCCGGAACCTATGTTTATCTTGCCCCAGATGAGGTTCTTTCCTTAGTGTATTCATATCCAGAAGAAGAAGGTTTGTTCATTGGCCATCTGATAACCCGCCCCTCAGTTAAGGTGCATCTAACAATAAAGGGCTTTCGGAGACATCTCGCGATTCTTGCACAGACGGGCGCGGGAAAAAGCTACACTGCTGGAGTTTTACTGGAGGAGCTCTATGAGAAAGGAGCCACAGTAATAGTATTAGACCCTCACGCAGATTATGTTTTCATATCTCGCAGCAAAGATGGAAATAGGAAAGTGTTAAAGAGAGTTAGTGTATTCAGAACCCGCGAAAGTACAGGAAGATATTCCAAAGAGGATATTGGACATGTTGAGACTTATGAGATTAAGTTTTCAGATTTATCCCCCGAGGAGATATTCACAGTAGCTGGTATCAGCGATAAATGGTCGAACATTCAGAAGGCAGTAAGAGATGCCGTCAAAAAACTACAAGAGGAAAAACTTGGAGGGTACACTGTGGATGACCTGATAGAAAAACTTGAATCTATGGGCAACGACGGGGAAAAAGCTGTGAAATACATTGAGAGGTTGAGTGGATTAAAAGTCTTCGGTGAGGTGACAACACCAATAGAAAGGCTTCTTAAACCTCAGCATATCTCTGTTATGGATCTTTCAGGATTGAATGATCATGTAGCAGACTACATAGCATACAAGATCCTATCAGAAGTGTATTCCCAGAGAGAACAGGGCAAGTATGAGTACCCAGTCTTCATTCTTATGGAAGAGGCCCACAGGTTCATTCCCAAAAAGGAGAGTACCCTATCTAAGCGCATAGCAAAACGAATAGCCGCAGAGGGGAGGAAATTCGGCGTATTTCTTATCCTCGTAACTCAAAGGCCCCAAAAAATTGACCAAGATGTTCTAAGCCAGTGTAACAGTCAGATAATCATGAGAATGACCAACCCAGAAGATCAGAAAGCTGTCAGAAATAGTGCAGAACAAGTAAGTGAAGAACTCTTAAGGGATTTGCCTGGCTTGAATGTGGGTGAAGCTGTTATTGTTGGGGAGATGACCAAGATGCCAGTCATGGTAAGGATTAGAGAACGGAGAACTCAGGAAGGCGGTGCGGATATTGACATTGTTTCACTCCTCAGAAAAGCCAAGGAAGAAGTTAAGCAGGAGGCCAATAGAGGAAGGATAAATGATATCCGCTCAGAAATTAATAGTTTACTTGATATGGGGGGATTAGAATGAGAATAGGCCACATCGCCGATACTCATTTGGGATACAGACAATACAACCTTGAGGAAAGAGAAAACGACATTTACGATGCTTTCAATGAAGTCATTGACCGAATGATAGAAGAAAGAGTTGATGTGGTTATTCACGCGGGAGACTTCTTTGATAGTCCTCATCCCCCAATTAAGGCTCTTTACGTAGCTAAAGAGGGTATCAAGAAGCTAAGAGAACATAACATACCAATATTAACTGTATTGGGAGAGCATGATACCCCTCGGAGAAGAGCAATGCCTCCACACTTGCTTTTGGACATTCCAATTTTAGGAATCGGGCAAGTTCAGAAGGTTGTCATTAATGATGTTGCATTCTTTGGCATCTCAAATTTAAAAGGCCACAGAGTCGAGCTTCTAAAAGAGGAGCTCTCCAAAGTGGATTTGCTTACTAGAGAATACAATAAGAGCGTTCTTATTGCCCATCAAGCCATCAAAAAATTTCTACCTTTCGAGGAAGCCTATGAGTTAGAAATGGCTGATTTACCAAGGGAGATAACTTACTACGCCTTCGGCCACATACACTCCAGAGTAATAGAACAATTCGGAAAAGGCTACTTAGCGTATTCGGGTTCGACAGAGATAATGAGAAAAAGTGAGATATCCTCCTGGAAACGCCATGGAAAAGGCATTTACATCGTTGATCTTGAGGGGGATCTTCCAGAAATTCATCAGATAAATCTCGAATCAATACGTCCTCAGTTTGAGCTCTCTTACACCCAGAATGATAACATATCTAAGGAACTAAGGGCCTTTATTTACATGTTATTTGAAGAGAACATTCCTCCAAAAAAAGCCCCAATCCTAAAGCTGAATGTCCAAGGAGACAGCATAAGGAAACCAGAAATTATTGAAAGAGTACGTGGAATCTTGGAAGATCTTGTACCCCACAAGATTCTGCGGTATGATGTTCATTTCAGCGGAGCTGATGTTCTTAGCAGTTTAACACCTGAGGAACTCAAAGAAATCGGTGACTTAAAAACACTCTTTACGGAATATCTCGGGGACGCCAAGCTAGGAGAGTTGGCCTTTGAGCTCTATTCCCATCTATGGAAGGACGACATCGAGGGTGGCATCGAAGTATGTATGAGGCACCTTGAGGGGGAAGAAGAATGATAATAAGACATATTGTCCTGAAAGACTTCCTGTCTCACAAAGACACAACTGTAGACTTTCCTTTTGGTGTTACCGTTTTTGTTGGGCCTAATGGTGCTGGCAAAACATCGATCCTAGATGGAATTTTTGTAGCACTCTTCAATCACAGACCCCGCGGAGAGAATTGGAGTGATGTAATTCGTAGGGGTGCAACAAGCGCCAGAATTGAGCTTGAGTTCGAGGAGGGAGGAATTCCCTACTACATAGTATGGGAGAGAAGAAAAACTGGAGTACCAATTTACAAGCTCTATCGGGCAGATACCAATACATTGATTGCCGAAGGAGTTAGAGAAGTTCAATTGCAATTAGAGAGAATTATCGGTTTAGACAAGGACTCAGCGATTAACTCAATACTCATAAGGCAGGGGGAAATCACATCACTTCTCGATCAAAGACCTGCAGAGAGAAAGAATCTCATTGGCCGTCTAATTGGGTTGAACAGACTCGAAACTGCCTGGAGGAACATGGCAGCAGTCATTGATCACTTCAAGGATAAATTGAGAGAGTATGAAAGACTCCAAGGCGAATACGATTATCTCACAAAACATCTTGAGGAGTTAACTATCGAGCAACAGAAGTTGCAAGGGGAGATACAAAATCTTAAAGGACAAATGAAGCTCAAGGAGGAAGACCTAGCCAGATTTACTAAGCTTCTTCAGGAAATGGAAAAGAAAAAGGAAAAATACACAGAGATTTCAAACGAAATTAATCTCCTCAATACTCAACTGGAAAGATTTCTGGACAATTTAAACACTGCCCTTAAAGAGCTGAAAGAAGCCGAAGAAGCAAAGAAAAGGGCAGAAGAATTGCTTCCAGAGGTTAGTAAATTAGAAACTCTTGAAGGACTACTTAGAGTGATCAACCAGATAAAACCGCTGAAAGAACAAAGAGAAACATTGGAGAGAGAATTATCAAGGATAGAGCAGATAGAACAAACCATAAACGAAACTGCTCCTTTACACGAAGAATACATGCAAATAGAAGAGACCCTGAAGTCCATTGAGGCTTCTATCTCTGATCTTCAACCTCGGAAGGAGACACTAATTAGCCTGGAAAAAGAAAAAGAATTAGTTCTCAATGAATTAGAGAAAGCCAGAAGGAAGCTGAATGAAATTCTTGAGAAAACGAAGGCCTACCAAACCGTAGATAAAATTGATGAGACGTTACTGTTAAAAACACCAGATGAGCTCGAAAGGGAGATTACGAAATTACAGACTACTATCGAAAACTACGCATCAACTTTGGAGAGGCTCCGCTTAGAGCTAAAGGAATCTGAAAATGCAAGAAATAGAGTAAAGGAGCTAGAACCCTTAATAGAGCGCCTCTCTATGCTCAAGGAGTTAAGGGAACTACAGAGCCAAATCTCCGAAACAAAGAGGGAAATGGAAAGGATACGTGAAATTCTCTCAAGTATCGCTGAACTGAGAGAGGCAATTGAGAAACTTCTCCCAAGTCATGGGGAGTATCAGAGAATAACCAACGAACTTGAAAGACTACATGAAGAACTTGATAAACTCCGGGAAAAACTTGGACACCTGAACGCTATTGAAGGAAGACTAAAGGAAAAGGAGACTCAACTTCATAGGCTTGAGAAAGAGTTAGAAGAGCTTGAAAGGGAAATACTTAAATTCCTTCCAACCCCCACATTAGAAGCCAAGGAGGAACAGCTAAATAACCTAGTTAAGACCATCAGAGAGACCCAAAGGGAGCTAAAGAGATACCAGGACAGAATAGCTGCGTTAAGGGGCCGCATCGGAGAAATTGAAGAGTATCTCTCCCTTTTGGAAGGCTCAAGTGTGTGCCCTGTCTGCCACAGAGAAATGGATGAAACTCACAAAGCACGCGTAAAGAGGGAGTTCCTTGATGAGAGAAATCAAATAGAGGAGGAAATCCACAAGTTGGAGAAACTCAGTAAAGAACTCGAAGAAAAACTTGGAGAACTTGAGAATATCAGGAGATCCCTAGAAAAACTTGATTTAGCAAGATATCAAAAAATGAAGGCCGAGATGGAAGAGCTAAAGAATGAGATTGAAAACATGAGAGAGCAACTTTCTGAGAAAAACAAACTGGAGAATGAGTACATAGATCTAATGAGGAAAATTAACGAGAAAGAAGAGCACAAAAAGATCGTCGAGCAAGACTATCACAAATATTCTGTTCTAAAGGAGCAACTAGAGAACATTTTACAACAGACTCCAGAGCATGAATTAGAGGGGAAACTCTCTAAACTTCAGGCTCAGCTTTCTCTCCTCAATAATCAAGTTGCTCAGATAGAGTCAGCTCTTAAGGAAATTCCTTCCAACTTGAATGAAGAGATCAAAAAACTGGAGAAGCTTCAAGAGGAATATCTCAGCCTCAAACCAAAGGCAGAGGAACTTGAATCCATTAAAAAAGAGATAAGTACAATAGAAGAAAGCCTCAGAAGAACAAAAGAAGTTGAGATACCCTCAAGGCTTCTTGCTGAGAAACTCCTCATAGAGAAGGAGGTTGAAAAACTAAGCAAGAAACTAGCAGATCTGGAGGACAAAATTGATGTAACTAAAAGAGACGTTGAGCGTCTTAACGAGCTTGAAGATAAGAAAAAACAGCTTAGGAGCAGACTAGAAGAGCTTAAGCCAGCACATGAAAAATACGTGGGTAGCGTCGATGCTTTAAAACGCGAAAGACCCAAGAATGAGGTAATACGAGACATTGAAGTAGTTTCTCAGGAGCTTTTGGAGCTAACGAGGAGAACTGAAGAGTTAGCAAATTCGATAGGTGGAATTCCAGATGACCTTGAAGCAGAGATATCACGGCTTAGAAACTTAAAGGATGAATACATAAGAGCTAGTGAAAGAGCTAAAGAGCTTCAATCTCTCCAAGAAAAAGTTTCACATCTTAACTCCGAAGTAGAGCGCCTCAAAGCTTCTATCGAATTGAAGAAACAGGAACTAAAGTCTCTTGATTTTTCTGAAGAAGAGCTCAAAAGCCTTCAAGAGAAAGTACGCAGTATTGAAAATACAGTCAAAGAACTCAATGGGGTCATAAATGCCAAAGAAGAAGAGCTAAGAAAAATTTTGTCTAAGATAGAGGAAGTCAAGACTCAGATATCAGAACTTGAACAGAAACTTAAGAAAGTTGAACGTCTTCAGAGGCTTCTGTCAGACCTTGAGAGGATTCGTGCTGCTTATCATCGCGATGGTGTCCAACGGCTCTTGAGACAGAGAATTGCCCCAGTGATCTCTGAGTTGGCTACAGACTACATCGAAAACTTCAACATGGACATCACAGATATCTATCTCAGCGAGGACTTTGACATAACTGTCGTGAAAAATTCTGTAGAAGTTCCAACGTCCACATTAAGCGGCGGCGAGCGGGTTGCTGTGGCACTGGCACTAAGACTAGCAATAGCAAGAGCCCTCTCCCGGAACCTTTCAGTAATCATAATGGATGAGCCGACTACTCATCTAGATGAAGAGCGCAGGAAAGACCTTGTGGAAATACTGGACAGGTTCTTCAAGTCTAGAGGAGCAATTCCTCAAGTGATAATAGTGACACACCACCCAGAACTTGAGAACGTCGCGGACACCCTCTATTTAGTTAGAAATGTTGACGGTGTCTCCCAAGTACAAGAAGTTGAAAACTTAGGAGGAGAGAGGCTTTAATCTTTTTTTCTTTTCAGCAACCAAACTTCCACTATGCTAGACTCAGATAGAGTGTATAGCTGGAGTGGTAGATAATAAGAGTTCCTTAGTCAATGCAATATTTTTAATTTTAGAGGTAACCAATCCTCATATTATGAAAACAAAACGTGGCTTTCCCGTTGAGTTATGTCCCTTCCATACACATTAGATCTAGAGATCGTGCGATATGGCAAGACTTGTCATATTCCAGCACGAACAAAAAATCCTTAGATAGTGCAGTCAGTATACATAGTATCACAAAAAAAGCATGTAGGAATGTTAGTAGAAGAATAAGCTTAAGTTCATGACTTCTTTACAATAGAAGAGCCGATACTAAACTTATTTTATGCACTTTACTAAAGTCCATGATCTTTATTAGATCTTTCCTTAGAACTTGATACATTGCATAATATGAACTCTCCAATGATGTCAGATAAAAAATTCTCATAACTCCTCTGAGCCTTACCAGATGAAGAAATATTACCTAAAACATAAACCTATAAACCCAGTCATCAAATATTTGTAACTGTTCCGATGCTAAAATATGAACCCAAGCGTTCATTAATTTTGTCGATATTATATCCTCCATCAATTCACGGAATCTGTCTGTATTTGATCTATCAAACCCACAAAATATATCTCCTGCTACAAGTAGCCCGAGCATGGCTTCTCTGCTTTCTCTCTCATAATCTCGGAACTCAAGTATCATGCCAAATTTCTTAAATATCTTTTCCACAAATCCCCAATTTTTAACAAAAATCTTATCAAATGCATCTTCTGGGAAATCCTTGATAATATACCTTATTTCACCGTTATAAATAAAAATCGACAAACTATGCTTCTCTTTCAATTCTTTTAATTCTCTCACATCAAGATGAAAATTAATGACTTCCTTCCTTTTTTCGTTTTTAATTCCTCCTCTAATTACAAAGACATCTTCTTCTGGCAATCTCATCATCCCACTCACCTTTTTACTTTTCATTTAAAGCTTTATATATTCTCCGTTTGTATATTTAAGTCTTTTCATTCTTTACTTCAATGTGAAATACTTACTTGGACTTCTTTTAATCAGGGCTTCATACAAGAACATTAGCATTCCCCTATTTATGGTTATAAATTGGAAAATCAGATAAGCTCTCCGAAAACTTCCAAACTTCGCTATTATTGGATAATATTTTTGTTCTTGTCTCCTCACTAAGCACATATAATAGTTCGGGCATTA
>NZ_JASKLM010000013.1:0-36000 GCF_030153625.1 Pyrococcus sp.
GTAAGTAAATAATGGTTTCAGTCCTCATTTCTCTCCCCTTTTCTGAAGAGGTATCAGAAACTTAAACCTAACGTCCCACTGCTTATCCTGACAGTGTCGTCGTTTTCTCTGAAACGGCTTATAAAGTTATGTTTACCTTAGCTCTTCGAGATGAATTAAAGGGGTTTATAACCTCAAAAAGCATTTGGATAGATATGCTTGGGTTTATGGAAAGATCAAAGGAATCAATTGAGCAGCTGCAAATATTACGGAATTCAGAAATAGCCACTTTTGATGAAGACTTTAAGAAAGTTGATTTTCATCGAAGTTATTGATTCATCATTATAACTTCTTCTCTTATGAATCATACTGAGTGAAAGCAATACAAAAACTTACAATTGCGAGGTTGTGAAAAAGAAGCGGAAGAAGCTATAACTTTTCTCGGACTATTCCATTTAGTGTTGAAGGCTCTTGCAGAATATTAGACCACTTGGAGGGATGGAATTCCCATTAAGGATGAAGAAACTGGTGAACCAAAACGACTTATTCTCATAAATTATGAAAACCCAGAAAACAATGAGTTTTTAGTTGCAAATCAAGTTGAAGTGCCTAGAGAAGAACTGGAAAGAAGAATACAGGCAGATTAAACGCTATGAAAAAAGAGATGCCCGAACTTTTCAAGTACGTTTAGTTCGTTGGTAATGGAGTTGTTACATGGCTTGAGGACGTTTCAGTTTGTGATATCACGAGGAAGCTAGAAAGTGTTTGTAAGGAAAAATCCCATCACCTGTCCCTATGGCAAGATTTCAACGCTCAACTTCCTTGCAAGTTTTCTGAGTTTTTGATCAAAAGTTGCTAGGGTACCCTTCTCTATTGCATGAACAAGAATTATCATATCATTAAACCGTGATAAAGAGAGGTTTTCCCTTTCGAGAATGTCAATGGCACGAAGAATTACATTGTGGTCTTCTACAAGACCTCTGAATCTTGGATCTGATATATATTCAGAGAGCATTATCTTGGCCTCTCTACTTGAAAATCCTTGACTTCTAAAAAACCACACATACTCCTGAAGTACTATGGAAGGAATGTACCATCTATCAAGAGAATTCAAAAGAGATCTAGACTCTTTGTGAAACTCAGAATCGCTAAATGTATCATAAATTAGAACATTTGTATCTATCACTGCATGCATTGTTTCATTCCCTCCTCTATCGCTTTCTCAATTTCTTCGAGTGTTAACTTTTTACCCAGCTTGAGTGTTTTTCTTTCTTTTTTGAGTCTTTCTATAATTATTTTTCCATTTTCTAGCCTTACTTCAAGCAGTTCACCTTCTTTAATTCCAAGGGCCTTTCTAATCTCTGCAGGAATTGTTATCTGATAGTTTCTAGTAACCTTCGTAATGGGCATTTTACGTTCACCTTGCTAGTAAATTAGTATTTCAACTATATTAATATTTCTCCTAAGAAATAATCTTTCCTAGAAATCAAATGCTATCCTTCGTTAGCACAACATATAACCCCTTCTCCCTCACGTGCTCGATTAACCTCCTGTAGGTTTCGTGAGATGAAAGCGTTGAGGAATCGCCAATCATGATAAGCTTCCTCTTAGCCCTAGTTAAGGACACGTTTAGCCTCCTCAAGTCCTTGAGAAAGCCGATCTCTCCCGCTTTGTTAGAGCGGACAAATGATAGAATTATCACTTCCTTCTCCCTTCCCTGGTAACCATCCACAGTCTTGACCTCAACTTCTTCGGGAACATTCAAGCTTATCAAATCCCTCTGGTCATCGTAAGGTGTAATCACTCCCATCATTTCCGCTTTAACCCCACTTTCCAAGAGCTTTTCAACGATTTTGCTCACTATCTTGGCCTCCAAGGGATTCTCCCTGCTTTCGCTTCCCCTTCTCTGCCTCTCGAACCTATTTTCGAGCATGCAAGTATCTATGAACACGAGGACGTTGTTTGGATCTAGGATGTCCCTCCATATTCCACTAGCATTAACTTTAATTCCCAGGTCGGCCAGAGTTATGTTTTTTACACTTTCATCAGCAACTATTCTTCCATCGTAAAACTCCCTGCTCGGAAACTCCATTATCCTCTCATTCATCCTATACTGAATTGTCAGCATTTCGCTCTTCCATGGGTACTTCTCAATTAAACCCTCGAAAAGCGTGTGGGAGAGCTCCTGGGCCTCCAAGCTTAAGATAGTTGGTGGTAGTTGCTTGTGGTCTCCAGCAAGTATAAACCTATCAACCTTGTTGAGAGGTATTAATATGCTCGGTATAGTTGCCTGAGTTGCTTCATCTATTATCGCAACATCATAATCGGTAGCATCAACAACATCAAGGGCTGCAGAAGAGTTAGTTGTCAAAACCACATCGGCTTCCCTAATTATATCCCTCGCAATCCTCTCCTCAAGCTTTCTAGCATCTTCAAAGGCCTTCTGAACCTGCCTGTTTAGCTTTATCCACTCGGCCATCTCCTTTATTAGTCTAGCTGAGAGTCCTCTAGCCCCTCTTCCCTTCTCGGCCAACTTAATTATCTCAGCATCACTCAGTCCCCTCCTGAACTTTGGAGTCGGCTTTGTATATGTGTCCCTCTTCTCTGCCAAACTCTGCCCTATCACCCTAAGCTCCCTAAGCTCACCGTAGAGCTCGTGCTGAGTAATGAGGTAAGCTAAAGTTGTCTCGTGCAAATGCCTCGAAACCCTACTTGGGTGCCCAACCCTAACTATCTTAACTCCATCTTTGGCCAATCTTTCAACTAAATTGTCCACGGCAACGTTGCTCTCAGCTGTAGCTAGAACTTTGTTCCCCCTCTTTACCTCCTGCCTAATCAGCTCAACTAAAGTCCTCGTCTTTCCAGTTCCAAAGGGGCCGTGGATAAGGAAGAAGTCTTCACTACCTAAAGCCTTAGCTATCGCTTTCCTTTGAGAGGGGTTTAGGCTCTTATCAAAGGGTTCAAAGCTCACTTCCTCCCCCTGGGAAGGCTCATCTAAACCTAAGTAAAACTCTAAAGCCTTTTTTCCAGCCTTCCTAACCCTGTCGAGGTTTTCGATCCACCTCTTGAATGTTATATCGTTGGCGTAGAGGTCTATCCTCACATCTCTAAGGGCCCACTCTGGGACTGTTTCTAAGGCAACGACGATGAATCTCTTCCCCTTCTCAACAACAGTTCCCAGGAGGTCGCTCTTCAGGGGATCCCTCTTGCTTATAACAACCAAATCCCCAACGCTGATCTCGGTCTTTATCTCCTTATTCCTTCCGTACTTAACCAAGAAATAACCGAGCTCTTCACCAACGATTTTACCGTTTAAGCTGAGAATTGCCCTACCTAACCTCTCCCTCTCCACTCCGCTAAGCCTTTTCATCTCCAACCTCATAGCCTCTATTTCAGCTTCCCTCTCGATTTCAACTAGCTCCTTAAGCCTGTTTATGAAGCTCTTTATGTTCATCAAAATCGGCTCGAAAAGTCAATTCAAAAAGTTTTGGTATAAGGTCGTTGGTACTCATTTAACACTGTAACAATTTACTAGACAAAAGGTTTAAATTGAATAATTAGAAGTTGATGTATGTATTAACACTTCAAAGAATAACTGGAGGCATTTGCATGGATGATCTGGATATTAAGTTCGCGGTCTTTGTAGTCGTTTTCATTTTAATTGGAGCCTACTTCATTGGAATTCCTGAGTTACTTTCAAAGGACAAGGAGGAACCTTCCTCCCCGTATGTATACCCAAGAGAGTACATTGAAGAAATGAGGGAACAGTTTTCTCTAGTAAATTTCAGCGACCTTACTACGGATGAATCATTAATACCTCGAATAAAATCCCTTTTCTCAGAGCTTAACAGTACAAGAAAATGCAGCATTTTGATGGGTGATATGGAGAAGGACTTCTACTCAGCTAAAATTTACACGTTTGTTCCAACTTTTGCTTACCTAATAGCTGACAAAATGGAGTGTAACAATACTAAGGGAAACGTCAGCCTAGCTTTGAGTGAGGTAGAAAAGCTGCTAAATGAAATAAGGGAGATTGAAGAGACAAGAGGACAGTCTCCGTGGTTGACTGTTGCGGAGCTTTACTTGGGATGGTCTCAGAACCCGAACATGACATCAGTAAGAGCAGCTCTCACAACAGATTATCTAATTCCCTTCATTAGGGAGCACATAGATGATAAATATATGAGAATAAACTTTGGCCTCTCCAACATCAGCGAGACCCGAAAGAAAATCATAGAGATGGAAGAGGCCTTAAAGGAAGATAAACTCAAAAAACCGGCTTAGTAGTCCTTGCCTCAGCCTGGCTAAACATGTCAGAGGAGAGCTATAAAAGAGGTGAAAAATCTCTAGCCTTGTGGTACTACTCAGTAGCACTTGCATACCTTAACTTGACGGAATCAGAGTGGGCCAATGCTCCTCACCCATACTTCATTGGGGGAGGGCTTCAAAGTGAGAGGGACGTACCCTACAACATAACCGGGATTAGGGAAGAGGTCTACAAGAAGGCCCTTGCTTTTGCAGAGAAAAAAGGTAAAGGCCCTTATGCAGAGCTACTCTCCAACTACGTCCTCCTTGAGCTTAGGGAGCTAGATGAGCATGCACTCCCAAAGCTCTCTGATCCAAACAACCCTCTCCTGAAGTACTATCCTTCCGCTACTTATGAAGCCTACCTACGCCTTTTGGGCATGGTGATTGCCTTGGAAATTTTCAGCTCGTACTTCTCCTAATCTCTTCATACTCTTTCTCATCCACGTACCTTCCAGAGACAACGATAAACTTCTTTGGCTTCACAACTCTAGGATACTTCTCGATGTTCCTGAGAACTAGGACCATCCATGGCCTCTTTCTCCTCCCAGAATCCCACCTGGCCCTATCCCTTTCATACCTCCTTAGTTCCTCGGGGGTTAGGAAAAGCTTGTCCCTGTACTTCTTGATTATCTCTTCAACGCTTGTGTAGTACTCAACCCTCTCAACCTCAGCTTCCCCATGCCATCCTTGATTCTCCCTTGAAGCGTAGAAGATAACCTTCATTCCTTCCTCAACCCTAAGAGTTGCTGGCTTCACAAAGACGTTTTTTCCCTCGAATATTCTCTTTAGATACTCCCAGGGGACTGGAAACGTCACCGCCTTCATTAAACTCCCCCAAATAAGTTTATAACGCTATGTTAAAATAAATGTTTCTGGTGTATGTAATGGAAAGGAGATTAATTGAAAGTCCTAGTTTTCCAGTTGAAGAAGTTAATAGAATGAGTCTAAAGGAGAAGGGTCCAGGGAGGCCTCCTTACTGGGAAATGGTCTTCTGGTGGACACGAAAGCCATTGATAGGGGCGAGAGCTATAATTGCGGCCTCCCTTCTCCCAGAAGATTATGAATGTTAACAAGTTTAAATCCAAGATAAGGCTTAGCGAAGGCCACAAAGCTAACCCAGAGCCAATGTTTATGGGGAAGAAGCTTCTCGATCCTTTTGCTGGGTTTGGCTCAATCCCACTCGAGGGTTTAAGGTTAGGACTTGATGTTACCGCAGTCGAGCTCTTACCCACTGCATATATCTTCCTCAAGGCCGTTCTTGAGTATCCAAAGAAGTTTGGGAGACAATTGGTTAAGGACGTGGAGAAGTGGGGGAACTGGATAACCGAGCAACTCAAGAACGACCCCGAGATTAGGGAACTCTACGATGATGATGTAGCCGTTTACATAGGCACCTGGGAAGTTAAGTGCCCCCACTGTGGAAGGTGGACTCCAGCCGTAGGGAACTTCTGGCTCGCAAGAGTTAAAGATGAGAAGAGCTACAAGAGGCTCGCCTACATGAAGGTAGAGCCCAATGGAGAGGTTAGGATAATTGACCTAAACGAGATATTCGCAGATGTTTCAAGAGCCAAGGTAAGCACGGAGAGGGGAGAAATAGTCCTGGAGGGAAAGGGATACGTGGAAAAGGTCAAGAAGGCCATCGAAAGTGGAAAGATCAAGGAAGAGGACGTTAAAATAGAGGGAAGCAAGGTTGTTTTTAGAGTTCCAAAGCCAAACATAGAAGCGAGGAAGAGCCAGCTTGTCTGCTTATCATGTGGTAACGTGATTAAGTATGTGGATGAGGATGGAAATCACTACATCGAGAAGCCCAGGGGAAGGGATGTAGACTTCTATGTGAAGTTCGCTTTGAAGAAGTACCACGAAGGAGATGAAAGGTTTGCGAGGCAAAGATTACTAGTGAAGGTGAAGGTTAAAAACAAAGATTTGATCTTCGAGCCCGCCACAAGGGAGGACAACGAGAAGCTTTGGAAGGCAAAAGAAAAAGTCAGGGAGATGCTTGAGAAGGGAGACCCGGACGTGCCGAGTGAAAAAGTCGCATATTATCAACTTCAGCCTCCAGCCAACTTCCCAACGCTTTTACATGGCATGGATACTTGGGACAAATACTTCAACCCCCGTCAGCTTCTCACCCTCATAAAGATCGTGAGGTTGATAAGGGAAACTGGTAAGAGAATCGAGGAGGAGAAGCTCAAGGAAGGCTGGAGCGAAGAGAAAGCCTTTGAGTACGCGGAGGCCGTGGCGACGTATTTGAGCATGGCGATGTTGAGATATATGGATTTCAACTCTGTAACTAATCATTGGACAATTTCATGGTTATTCCCAAATCAGACTCTTGCCAGCAGAGGTATTACCATGAACTGGAATTGGTGTGATGTTTATTTCAACGTCGATATGACTGGAACATTTAAACGATTTCTGCGTTCTCAGATTAGAGCTTTGAATTACCTCACCTCCGCCCTTTCTTCCTCCCAGAGAACCCTCGCCGATTTCACAGAAAACTCCGTTAAAGTTCTCCAGGGCGACGCTACCTCGCTCAACCTCGGCGAGAAGTTCGACGTCATCGTGACTGACCCACCCTACGCCGACGATGTCCCGTACACAGAG
The DNA here is from genome assembly GCF_030153625.1 of Pyrococcus sp. NCBI lineage: Archaea > Methanobacteriati > Methanobacteriota > Thermococci > Thermococcales > Thermococcaceae > Pyrococcus > Pyrococcus sp. The sequence continues at coordinate 6,892 of NZ_JASKLM010000013.1, forward strand.
CTTTCGGACTTTTACTATGTCTGGCTCAAGAGGGCTTTGAGCGACGTTGAGAACGGCAAACTCGTTCCAAGGTTCCACAAGGAAGCGTTTTTCAAAAGAATCGGCCCCAAATGGGTGGAAATCAAGACACAGTGGCAGGAATTTGCAAAGAAAGAAGTCTCCACTAATCCGGGCCGCTTTATGGAAGATGGGAACAAAAAGGAGAAAGCCGTCCAGCACTTCGAAAACCTCTTCAGCCAGGCTTTTGTTGCCATGAGGGAGCACCTCAAGGATGACGGAATACTAGTTACCTACTACGCCCACACCGATCTGGAAAGCTGGATTACCTTAATAGAAGCCGGATGGAGAAAAGCAAAGCTCCAGATAACAAGAGCATTCCCCCTGGGAACTGAGTCATCTCAGAGAGTCACCGCCAGAGGAAAGATGGCCCTTGACACTTCAGTAGTAGTTGTTTGGAGAAAGAAGAATGAAGAGAAAGAGGTTTGGGCAAGTGACCTTGAAGAGATCTTAACTGAGGTAGGAGTAAAGAGTGCCAAAGAGTTCCTCTCCTATGGACACCATGGATTGGATCTCCTCTATGGTGTAATGGCCTCAGTTCTCTCGGAAGTTACAAAGTATAAAGCAGTGAAATCCCCAAAGGGAGAGCTGAGCGTGAGGGAAATCCTAGAGAGGTATGTATATCCAGCAACGATTAACGGAATAGTTGGGGCTATAGCTGAAGATGTAAAAGCTGAAATGCTCTCAAGAGAGGGGATATTCTACACAGCTTATAAGGTGCTCTTTGGGAACGCAAAGGTTTCGCCGAACGATATAATACTACTAACCCTAGCTACGGCCGTAGATTCTTCAAGCCTGCTAAAGCTTGAAATCTTAAAGAAGGTAAATGGTGAGCTTACGCTATACTCTCCCGACCTTTTGGGTAAGAAGGCCCTAGATACTAGGGAACTTCAGAAGTTCATTAAGGAGAGGGATGCAGAAAAGTATAGGAATGCAATAGATGTTCTTCACGTACTTGAGCATGCTTCACTCCTGGGAGCTTCAAGGGTTAAGGAAATAAAGGAGGAACTCAAGAAAAACCATCCAACAGAGGTAGAAGAAGCCATAGCCATAGCAAGGCTCGTAGCTTCATACTATAAGAACGTCTATTCTATCGCCCTGGGAATTAAAGACGAGAGGGAGATCATGAAAAGATTGGAGAAAGATGGCCTTTATGAGGTCATCCTAATGGACAGGCTTATCAAGGCCGTTAGGGGTGAAATGTTATGAAGTTTGGAAAGCATGAAGTTTGGGAAGACGTTTTGGATGAAAGGCTTGATGAGGAAGTGGCCCCCGAATTGTACAAAGTAGTGGAGGGAAACGCACCCAATATTTACCTCGATTCAGTTGAGTTCTTCAAGAGAACTTACTTCACATCCTCAATAGTTGACATTTTAGAGAAAGTGATAAAGACGCTAAGGGGAGAGGAAAGGAACAATGTCATCCTAATCTACTCTTTATTCGGTGGAGGTAAGAGTCACACTCTACTGAGCGTGTACCACGCTTTAAGGAACCCAGGAGCGCTTAGAGAAAGAGAAGTGTTGGAAGGGCAGAGAAAAGAAATCAAAGAAAAATTGGAAGAGTTAAGCTATCTAGCCGAAAACGTTAAGGCTAGGATAATAATCGTGCATGGCCAAACAAACATTGGACAGCCAAGCAAACCGCTCAACGGAAAGATTAGAACCGTTTGGGGATACATAGCAAATTCCCTGGGTAAGTACGAGCTCGTGGAAGATTATGACAGGAACTTGACTGTTCCCCCGATAGAGGAGTTGGTAAAGCTCTTCCAAGATGAAAATGTCCTCTTGCTCATTGATGAGATTGCCCACCACGTTTACACTCTCTCAAGGAGCGCCAATGAGGAAGATAGAAATTACGCAGAGAACGTCGCTAATTTCCTCCACAACTTGGCGAAAGCGTTAACCGTTACTAGGAGCATTATGATACTAACCCTACCAATGGAAGGGGAAGGAAAGGTTGAGGAACTATACGACAGGAAGACCGTCAACAGCATCTGGAGTGCTGTAACAAAGGTAGCCGGACATAACCTCTACTCCCCAATGAGGACTGAGGGGAGGGAAAACGAGCTCATTGGGGTTTTGAAGAAGAGGATATTCAAGAGGATAGATGAGGAGGAGAAGACCAGAATCTTGCTGAAGTTGAGGGAAGTCATGAGCAACAGGGAAATATTCGGAATGGCCTCGGGCCTTTTTGAGGCTCTTGAAGTTAGCTATCCCTTCCATCCAGAGTACATAGAGGTGCTGAGAAACATAATAGAGAGAACTGGCCTCCAGAGGACGAGAGATCTCATAAAGATTACGAGGATAGTTGTGAGAAAGCTCATCAACGACCCTCCTGGGATAATAATGCCATACCACATAGACCTAGAAGATGAGGCAATAAAAGGGCTTCTCTTTGGAAAGAGCACAACATTTGCAGACTACAAAGCAGTCTTGGAAGCTGATATCAACGAAGAGAAAGTTAAAGGATTGTCAAATCCAGAGTTAGCGAAAATAATATTGAAGTACATATTCCTAAAGACTTACCCGTTTGACAGCCCAACTCCACTCCCAGGATTTCCAGTGCCAGAGAGCATTGCTAGGGGAGTTTACGAGCCAGATACATTTGAGAGGAACAATTGGCTACCAGCAGATATCAGGGACACCGTAGAAGAGATAGGAAAAAGCGTGAAGTTCATGTACCTTGCAAAGAAGGACAAGACCTTCTGGTTCTGGAGGATAGCAAATGTGAACAAGCTAGTGGAGAGTAAAACAAGGGAGCTAATTGAAACTAGCTATGGAGATGCTTGGCGTTCCCTTGTCAACTACGCCGATAAATTCATTAGAGAGGGAAGAAGCTTAAGGGGAAGGTCTTCTAGCGGAGAGATACCATTCTTCAAGAAGAACATGATAATAGTTACCAAAGATCCTCAAGAGCTTAGGGACACTCCAGAGTACAAGCTTGAGGTTATCGTTAGGGATGACGTAAGTAAGGATACCCTAGAAAGGCTGATATTCTTCGAGAACACCTCGGCAAGAACGTTCAGGAACACTGTAGTTATCTGTTACTTAGTCGAAAACTCACTGGATGCGCTAATAGAACTCACTGCAAGGGTTATGGCCTGCGATGAGGTAATGAGAGAGATAAGGTCTACATATGGAAGGTACGGCAGAGAAGTCGAGGAGATACAGAGAAATATGGTAAGGGAGATTAGGGAAAAAGCCCTCGAAGATTTGGAGAATCAATTAATAACTTCATTCAGGCGCGTTGCTTACCCAGAGGGTGAGGAGGTAAAGATAATAGATGCAACTCCATCCTCAAGGTCAGTCGTTGAGAACGTATACTCGGCCCTCGTATCTAAGGGCAAGATAGTGGTAGATGAAGAGGCTGACTTTGAGTGGCTTAGAGATATTCTTGCAGAGGTTGGAATAGACTTCCCAGGAAAGGGATATCCATTCTCAGAGCTGAGAAATGTGTTCAAGACGAATCCAAAGCTACCAATGATCGCTGATAAGGCGCTAACTGAAATTATAAGGAGGGCAGTAGAAGAGCTTAAGGTGGGAATAGAGAGAGATGGAAGGATTTTCTTCAAAAAAGTCTACAAAGAGATACCAAGCGAAGAGGAGAAAGGGCATCCACCAGCCAATATAGAGGTGAGAGACTTAATACTCCCCAGGGAAATAGCACTTCAGAGGCAGTTGTGCTCCCTGCTAAATGAAGAAAAAGACCTCATTGTGGAAAAAGGCGGTGAGAAGTACTGGATTAAAGTTTGGTATGAGATTTACATACCAGAGGAGAATCTCACGATACCATTGAGGAGCATAGTTAGTGAGGAATGTGAAGTAAAAGAAGATCTGGACAGAATACTTTGGGGATACATAGTAGAAAAGAGAGAACAAAAGAAAGTCATGGAGGGAGAATTCGAGATAAGTGTCAGTAGGGCAAGCATAACGGGCAAGCCGGGAGAAGAGATTGAAGTTGAAGTAACTGTGAAGCCGATAAGCGATGACGAATTCACAGTGTCCCTATCTTCGAGCTTTGGAGAGCTGGAAGTTGAGGAAGTTGAGCTTAGAGGAGAGGAAGCCAAGGTTAAGTGGAGAGCTAAGATTCCAAGGGTTAAGAGGGAAGTCATCATAAAAGGGAAGAGCAACAAAGGAAAGGAAGCCGAGGCAAAAATACTTCTAATTCCAAAGTTAGAGGATGTCATAGAAGTTAAAGAGATAAAGGAAGAGCACAAGGGATATATACTACTCTCAGTTCACTCCATTAAAGACGTGGACTCTCTAGACAGGATAGAGTTCAAAGGAAGTGCCAGTGGAAGCCTTGAATTTGAGGAACCACTATGGAGAACCGAGTTCCAGGACGTTGACTTGGAGATTTTCAAGCACATAGTAAAGGAAATGAAGGAGTTCTTTGAGAGCAACCCAGCTCTCAATGTTGATGTTGTCGCGAGCGAAGAAGTTGTAATAAACGACCTGGTGATCGAGAAGCTGAGGCCACTATTTGGAAAGGTAAGGTTTAGGCTCAAAAGGAGGGAGAGCTAATGGGGATGAAGTACCTCATAAAACTGAAGTACATTAAGCCCGCGCAACTTGCCGTGAATAGGGAGCAGAAGCTCGCCGAATTTTATCCTATTTTTGAAGACGGCACACTAGGGAGAGTGGAAGCAAAGGCCAGAGTATTTCTCCCAGAGTATTCAGACTTTGCCAAGGGGCTAGGGTTTGAGGTAAAGAAGAGGAGAATGATAACTGAAGATGACTATGCCTATCTAAGGGCAATGGTCTATGGAGTGGTCATGGGCGTTCTTAGAAACCCAGGAGATTGGAGAAGGCTTGAGGAAAGGGTTCTTGAGATGGAGCCCATTGAGTTAAGGTATTGGGCCTCGAAGTTCAGAAACGCCTATTGGAAGTACAAGAACATGAGAAAGCTTATGTTCCTAGCAAGAAGGTTTATGGAGGTTGAAATGATTTGAAAGGGTTGTTTAGGGACGTTATCCTCCACAACCCCCACCTTTTTGTTTATTCCTATTCTGATAAAGGCATCATTCCTTTCAAGCATCAGTTCCAGACCCTCTATCATGCCATGCTCATGAGGCCAGTGAGGCTAATGATAGCTGATGAGATAGGTCTCGGAAAGACCATTCAAGCTCTTTTAATAGCCAAGTACCTCGATTTTAGGGGAGAGATTGAGAAAGCCTTGATAGTCGTTCCAAAAGTTCTGAGGGAGCAGTGGAGGGAAGAAGTAAAGAGGATCTTAGAGGAAGCTCCGGAAGTGATAGAGAATGGTAGCGAAATTGAATGGAAGTTGAAAAGGCCGAGGAAGTACTTCATAATATCAATAGACCTAGCTAAGAGATACACCGAGGAAATACTCCGTCAAAAGTGGGATTTAGTAATAGTTGACGAAGTCCACAACGCCACCCTGGGAACACAGAGATATGAGTTCTTAAAAGAACTAACCAAGAACAAGGATTTGAACGTTATATTCCTTTCAGCAACCCCCCACAGGGGAAACAATAGAGATTACCTTGCGAGGCTTAGGCTCCTCGACCCAACTATACCAGAGGAAATATCCCCAATGCACGAAAGGAAGATCTACATGAAGTCAAGAGGGACATTGGTACTAAGGCGAACTAAGAAGGTTGTCAACGAACTTGAAGGAGAAGTGTTCAAGAAGTGTCACTTTGGGGCTGTCGTGGTAGAAGTTAGCAGAGAGGAGAGGGAGTTCTTTGAAGAGTTAAATAGAGCGCTATTCGAGCTGATTAAGGATCAAGCTGATTACTCTCCCTTAACTCTTCTTGCAGTAATCATTAGGAAGAGAGCCTCGTCCAGCTACGAAGCGGCTCTAAAAACCCTAACCAGGATCGTTGAAAGCGCTTATATAAGTGGGCAAGAAAGAGCCAGAGGCGTTGAATCATACATTGAAAAGATCTTTAGAATGGGGTATGAGGAATTGGAAATAGAAGAATTTAACGAGATAGATGATGCGATACACAAAATAATAGATGAATATAGGGGATTCTTAACTGAAGAGCAACTCGAAAGGCTTAGAAGAGTTCTCGAGCTTGGAAAGAAAATTGGCAGCAAGGATAGCAAGCTTGAGGTTATATCCGATATAGTTGCTTATCACATTAGGAACGGCGAAAAGGTCATAATATTCACGGAATTTAGAGATACCCTCGAATACGTACTTGAGAGGTTACCAGATATCCTAAGGAGAAAGCACGGCATTGTTTTGGAAAAAGATGACATTGCAAAACTTCATGGGGGCATGAAATCTGAGGAAATAGAGAGGGAAATCAACAAGTTTCATGAAAGGGCTAACCTATTAGTCTCTACGGATGTTGCATCCGAAGGACTTAACCTGCACGTTGCAAGTGTTGTAATAAACTACGAGGCCCCCTGGAGCCCAATAAAGCTCGAACAGAGGGTGGGAAGAATATGGAGGCTCAACCAAACGAGAGAAACCAAAGCATATACCATATTTCTTGCAACGGAAACGGACTTGGATGTTCTAAACAACCTCTATAGAAAGATTATGAACATAAAGGAAGCCGTGGGAAGTGGACCCATTATTGGAAGGCCAATATTTGAAGGAGACTTTGAAAATCTATGGAATGAAGGTGCCGAGGAAGAAAATAGAGAAGTCTCAGAGTATGAGCTTATCCTAGCCTCAATTAAGGGAGAACTCAAGGGCTATGCCGGGGCTCTAGTTAGGACTCTCAGAATCCTAAAGCAGAAAGTGGAGGGAGCAGTTCCTGTAAATCCTGCGGGAAGCATAAGGAGAGAGCTCGAGATAATTTTAGAGGACACTCCTGATGTGGAAGTATTAAAGAAAATCGTTAATAGGAACGTTCCAAATCCGTTCCGCTTGGTGAGAGGACTTTTAAGAGAAGCCGAGGGGATTGAGGGAATTAGAGTATTAGTTAAGGGCTATGATGGCTCTATGGATGTGTACTATGCCATATTCTACGACGAAGATGGGAGAGAAATTTATAGATATCCAATTCTTGCTGAGAACGGAAAGTACCTTGTTGGATTCAACTTACTCAAGAGGATTAGTGAGGTACTATCCAAAGAGTACAAGGTCGTTAGAGGGGCAAGTGAAGAGGTGGACTATAAAGTTAAGACGCTAGTTATGGACAACATATACAATTTAATCGTGAAGAAGTATCTGGAATACGATAGCCTAAACATCAAAGAAGGTAAAATCTTCAAGAGGCTTAAGGTTGAAATAAAGAAAGCCCTCGAGGTAAAGGGGATAAGTGAAGAAGAATTCGAAGTCATCAAGAGAGTTCCCCCTGAGATTATGGAAGTTCTAGGGTTAGATTCCACAAAAATAGAACTACCTACCAACGAATACCTCAAGATCTTCGAAAGGAACTTTGTTCCTCTGGATAAAATCCTTGAGAGTGAAAAGAAGGCCATGGAAATAGTCATGGAGCTAGAGAAGAGCAGAGGATATAACGTTGAGGACGTATCTTTAAGGGAGCACTATGACATAAGGGCCTTTACAGATGGTGAAGAGAAGTACATAGAGGTCAAAGGCCACTATCCAATGCTCCTACTTGCGGAGTTAACGGAAAAGGAATTTGAGTTCGCACAAAAAAATGAAGATAAGTACTGGATATACATAGTCTCGAACATTGCCAAAGACCCCGTAATTGTAAAAATTTACAAACCATTTTCCCAGGATAGAAGAGTATTCGTGGTTAAGAATGGGGAAGATGTTGAGGTTAATATCAACATTGAGATAAAGAAGAAAGATAGGCATTTACTTAAGTTAAGCTAGGCGATGATGTAGATTAGCCCCGACTGAGCGGTGATGAAGCTGGCCCATCGCTGAGTCTTTAAGATATCACTTTACTCTCTCTATACATCTGCTTTTTCTTTTTTCTTTCTTCTATCTTTGCTTTTACTTTCAATTTTAGTGTGTCTTCGTTTGCTTTTCTTCCATCTGGTAATTTTTCAATTCCTAGAAGGAACGCTAGCACATCTGGAGAGATTAGATAAGTTGAATACGGTTTGTTATACTCGTATAGACCTAAATCTCTTAATTTATTGAGGTAGTTTTTGACCTTTTGTACAAGCTTCTTTTCATCGGAAGCTGAAACTTCAAGTAGGGCGGCTATTTTCTTAATTGTCTCCCAATCTCTTGAGTAGACATAGAGGATGCCATTCTCAACTAGCGTTTTGAATATTAAGTGCCATTTTGAATTTGGAGCAACAAATTCTGAGATTACTTTATTTATGAATATGTCTAGTTTGTCCTCCGCTAGTTTTCCAAAAATCGTCGGGGATGTTATATTACTCCTGTTAATTGCTAATAGCTTGTAGTAGATATTTATAACGGCTCTTGGAGTTGGGAGAACTCTTGAAATTGCCATTAGAATATCCTCATGAATTACTAGGTTGTACTTTTTAGACAATAGTTCAAGATCCTCATAACTCCAATTAATGTTAAATATATTCAAAGTTTCTCTGGCTGGTTCTCTCTCTAACGGATACATCTCTGGATAATCTACAAGACTTGTTCCGAAGGCCTCGTTAAGTTCTCTTACCAGTCTAGGATTCATGGAGGCTGCCTCTCTAATAAGTTCTCTAACTGGTTTCGTTAGAACAAAGCATATTCCTCCAGAGTACGCCTTTCCTCTTATCATCTCGAATAATCTACTGGAAAAGTCTACAAAAACCCTATAGCTCCTATCATCTTGGAGGACTCCACCAATCCAGACTGTTTCAAATTCATCGAAGAATACAAAGGGATAGTACCCAGCATGGTTAATCTCATTTAAGAATTTTATGAATGCTTCCACATTGCTTTTTTCTGCCTCCTCATTAGAAATTTTCTCTCTAGCTGCTTTTAAAACCTCTAGATACTTCATCCACTTTTCTGGATTATATCCACTTATCGTTGCCTTAGTTTTGTCTCCTCTTTCAATAAAGACCTCTATACTTTCTATCAGTTCGTCCACAAATTTAATCAAGTCGAAATAAGATGTCTGTCCTAGATAAAAGTGCAAAGGTATAGTTCTTTCCAACTCTTTCACTATCTTCTCCGATAGCTTTCTCACAAAGAATGTTTTTCCGCTCCCATAGTATCCAAAGATTGCCATGGGATAAAATGCTGAGACTCCATTTTCGACCCGCTTGATACCTTCAAAACTTATGTCGATGTAATTTCTAATCTTACCAACAGGTTCAATTTTTTCTAAAGAATCGATAGGAGACTCTTCTGCTACCTTAGGAAGATAGATATTATAAATTTGCTCATTAGATGTCTCCATGGGCGTCATGGTAATTCACCTCATAACTAACTATTGTTATAATAGCTCTTAAATACTTTCCGATAGAGTTAAATTCCTAGACATGGAATTTAGGAAAACGGAGGGATGTCGATGAAAGTAGTAGGAATTAAGGGAAGTGTCTCATATCTACAAGCTTTAAAATATCTAAAAACTAAGAAAGTCACCAAAAGACTTAAAGAAATAGAAAAATTAGTCGACACTCTAATAACCCTGGCTCCCTATGCCCCAGAAGGATCAAAAATAGAAACAATAAGGAAAAATTACGCAAAAATAAGTTTCAATAAAATTAAGACAGTGTCGAGATCTAAAATTGGATCCCCTAGAATAAAGAGCATTATGTTACTACTGTGGAACTTTGGATTACTAGATGTAAAGATTATAGAGAATTCATGGTATGTGAGAAAAACTAAACTCGCTTCATTGCTGGAAGAGAATTTTAAGGACTTAAGCCCCTCAGAGAAATTAAAGGTATATCTTCTCGGAGGATTGTTAGTAGACACACCTGCTCGCTTTGTTTATAGGTGTACTCTCAACGGAGTAGAGGACTATAAGGGTGTAAAAAAGGCTATTCTAGGCTATTTATCGGATCAAAGAAGCAATTCTCTTATTATTGGTCTGTCTAACATGTTGGAAAGCATAAAGTTTATTGAAGAGGCCCAAGCCTACAGTGGAAAAAAAGAATACATCGGATTGGTAGATGTAGCGTTTTATGGTCTGTCAGGACTTTATTTGGATGTCAAGCGCGAGAGCGGAAAGTTAACAGTTAAACCAAACTTCAGAGAACTAAGGGCTTTATATGAAATTGATAAGAGCGTGGCTACTGGATCTGATTATGGATTAAGCATATCCAAGGAGATACTAGAAAATCTAGCCAACACAAAAAGAAGAAAAACAATATTTTCAGAAGAAGTCCAAGAACTGCTCGTGAATGTAATTAAGGAGAACGCTATTAGTATATCCCAAGACCTGCAAAATATGTATGGAATAATTTAAGAAAAAAAGGAAGGCCTAGGTAGAGACAAACTAAATGCTCAAATCTTCCCTATTTAAGTATCCTTCCAAGTACAATCCTCCCAGGAAGGCCTGGCCTACATTAATTCCATTATCTCCCCTGGGAACTTCGTAAGTTGTTAAGAACCTTAGCCCTCTCCCCTCTACTATCTTTCTTATCGTCTTAACTATTAGCTCATTGTACCCTACTCCCCCACCCAAAACGACAGTTTTAGCTCCAAACTCCTTAGCTTTCTCCACGCTAACTTCAGCAAATGCCCTAGCTAAGGCTAAGTGAACGGAGTAAGCTATGTCTTTAGGATTGGCCTTGCCCATCAGCTCAAGAACTTCCTCAAACAACTCTGAAACCTTTATTTCCTCACCTTCAATTGGAGCCGTGAGCTTTAGATCGTTCTTTCCTTGGTATGCAAAGCTCTCCAGCTTCATCGCAGGCTCTCCCTCATAGTGCCTCCTGTAGGAAACGTTCAAAAGTACCGAGAAGGCATCAAGCACCCTTCCCGTTGAAGAGGCATAGGCAACGTTTATCCCGCTGCTGAGTTGCCTCATAATTACCCTAAACTCTGTTTCCCCATACTTTAAGCTCTTTATTGCATTTGGACAGAACTCCCTTATGATTTTCTCAACTTCCTCTAAGTCGTGGTTTAAGCTGAGTATTCCAATTAAGGCCCTCAAGGGATAGTAGCTGGCCAAATCCCCTCCTGGGAGTGGATAATACTCTATGTGGGCCAACCTCTCCACATCTTCATAGCTTAGATATATTACTTCCCCACCCCAAGTTTTTCCGTCGGTTCCATACCCAACACCATCTAGAGCAATTCCAACAACTTCCTCCAAGTTGTGCTCAGCCATTACAGAGGCCACGTGAGCGTAGTGATGTTGAACTTGAAGGAATTCTGCCCCAAATTCCTCAGCGATCTCCATTCCCAGCTTAGTTGTGTTGTAGCTTGGATGCAAATCTGCAACAACTAGATCTAAGTTATCAACTCTCAATATCTTGAAGAAGTGCCTCACGGCTTCCCTCATAAACTCTAAAACTTCAATCTTTGATGTATCCCCTATGTACTGACTTGGATAAACTTTTCCATTCTTAACAACTCCGAAAGCATTCATTAACTCAGCACCAACTGCCAATCCTTTGTACTCAAATGGAATCTCTATTCCAAGTGGAACAAATCCTCTGCTCCTCCTAATAACAGCTCTTCTACCATCTACAAAGCGAACAACGCTATCGTCAGCTCTATTTGGAATTCTCCTATTGTGGAGCAAGAGGTAGTCAGCAACGTCCCTAAGCTTTTCAAATGCCTCTTCATTGTCCTTTATCATCGGCATCCCTGGGAAGTTTGCGGAAGTCATAACGTAAACTGGAGTCTTGCTCCAGTGGAATAATATGTAGTGGGTTCCAGCATAGGGAAGCATTACCCCAATTGTGTGAAGCCCAGGAGCGAGGTTTTCGGGAAGTGGGAAGGGCTCCTTCTTCTTCAAAGCCACTATTGGCCTTCTATAGCTTGTTAATTCTTCCTCCTCTTCGGGAGAAATATAGGCAAAAGTCCTTACAGTTTCTAAATCTTTGGCCATAATGGCGAAAGGCTTCTGAGGCCTAAAAATCCTCTTCCTAAGCTCGGCCACCACATCCTCTCTTGTAGCATCGCAGGCCAAATGAATTCCACCTATACCCTTTATCGCAACTATGTATCCCTTATCGATTAGTTTTGCCGCCTTTCTCAGGGGGTCTCCAATTATCTCATTTCCATCGCTCGTGTAAAGCCTATAGCTCGGCCCACAAGTTGGACATGCAACCGGCTCTGCATGATACCTCCTATTCAGGGGATCCTCGTATTCACTCCTACAGAACTCGCACATCGGGAATTCTCTCATCGCTGTGTTCTCCCTATCGTAGGGAAGATCTTCAATTATCGTGAACCTCGGCCCACAGTTTGTACATACTATGAAAGGATACATGTAGCGCTTGTCAGTTGGATTAAATAACTCCCTAAGACAGTCCTCACAAATAGCTATGTCCGGAGGGATTATTGAATCTCCCTCCCCCTTCTTTTCCGTCGAGCTTTTCTCTATGTAAAATCTGTCAAAGCCCTGAAGAGGAATTTCCTCCCTCTCAACCTTATCAATCCTTGCAAGTGGGGGTTTCTTCTTGTATAAATCCTTGATGAATGCCTCTATGTCTTCCTCCCTTCCCTCGACAACAATTTCAACTCCAGCATCGCCTAAGTTCCTAACGTATCCCCTCAAGTTGTGAGCATGAGCTATTCTATAAACGAAGGGCCTAAATCCCACGGCCTGAACTATTCCCTGAACGTGAATTCTATAAACTTTCATTCTCTCCCCCAGATACATCTCCGAATTTGGAGCCTTTATAGGTTTCTAAAACCAAAAGTTAGAAACAGAAGGGGGATTTTCAACCTTTGGTTAAACACCCTCATCACAGATCATGCCCTTTTCTTTACATCTTCCCGCCTCAAGCTGGACAGTTACATGGGTTATTCCAAATCTTCTAAGCCTCTCCGCGATAACATCTATTATTTGCTGGGCCTCACTTATCAACATGTCATTAACTTCAACATGGCACTCAAAGTGAACCTCCTTTTCTCCCACCCTCCAGGCATGAAAGTGATGAGCATTCTTAACCCCTGGAATGCTTTCAATTTCCCTCTTTATCTCATTGAAATCTAGATTAGGAGAAGCTTCCATAAGCACTTCAACGCTTTCCTTGAGAATTTCATAAGCTTCGCGAAGGATGTAAATTGAGATTAGCGCGCTAAGGAGAGGATCAACCCAAATGGCATTCCACTTGATTATTGCAATACCCCCCAGAACAACAGCTACTGATGACAAGGTATCGCTTAGGAGATGGAGATAGGCGGAACGAACGTTGATGGTCTCGTGAGAATGCTCGTGAAGGAGAAGAACGGAAATCAAATTAGCTAGAAAGCCAATCAAAGCAACTGAGAACATTAAAGGCCCATTAATCGGTTCAGGAGTCTTGAATCTCTTATATGCTTCTACTATGAGGAAAAGGGCAACTCCCACAAGAATTGCTGAATTTACAAATGCGACCAGAATTTCGGCCCTTTTATACCCGAAAGTATATTTCTCGTTTTTCTCTCTTTCTCCTATTTTTATGGCAATGTAGCTTGTTAGTATGCTCATAGAATCGCTGAAATTGTGAAGGGAATCACTAAACAAGGCTAAACTTCTGGAAACTATGCCTCCAATGATTTCAACTAAGGCTATCCCCATATTGAGGGCAAAGGAAATTATCATTCTTCTTTTGAGCCTTTCCCCACTCTCTTCCATTGCTTCTCCACTCAAATTCCCAAACAGTGATATAAAAGATTTTCGAACGTTAAGATCTTCATAGAAAACTTCCAATGGAGTACTTGTTCATAGTCACGTATAAAATAGTTCGGAACCAGAACTTTTGCTTTTAACTTTCCAAAAGCCTTATAAGAACTATCGAAAACTTTTGGAGAAGGTGTAAGTATGCCATGCTATAACCTGAAGAATAAAGTGGCGATTGTAACTGGCGGTGGTCAGGGGATTGGAGCAGCAATAGCCCAGCTTTTTGCTGAAAATGGGGCTAAAGTAGTTTTGGCCGAGATAGATGAAGAGGCCGGATTGGAGAGAGAAGCAATGCTCCGTGAAAGGGGGCTGGATGTTACTTTTATAAAAACTGATGTCGCGGATGAAGAATCCGTAAAAAACATGGTTAAGAAAACCGTTGAATTGTATGGAGGAGTTGATATACTGGTTAATAATGCTGCAATAATGTCTGTAAAGAGCATTTTTGAAAGAACGCTCGAAGAGTGGGAGAGGGTCATAAGGGTGAACCTGACGGGGCCCTACATATGCTCCCGCTATGCTGCGGAGGAGATGATAAAGCGCGGAGGAGGAGTCATCATAAACATTGCAAGCACAAGGGCTTTAATGTCCGAACCGGACACTGAGCCGTATTCTGCTTCTAAGGGTGGTCTCCTGGCACTAACGCACTCTTTAGCAATAAGTCTCGCAAAGTACAGGATTAGGGTTGTGGCTGTAAGTCCTGGGTGGATAGAGACTTCGCGTTGGAAGAAGTCAAAGCTGCGCTCCGAGCCAAAGCTAAGGCCCATAGATCATGAACAGCATCCAGCTGGAAGAGTTGGAGACCCAATGGACATAGCTCACATCTGCGCCTTTTTAGCTGACAACGAAAAAGCCGGCTTCATAACGGGCGTAAACTTCGTCGTCGACGGAGGAATGACAGTCAAAATGATATATGCAGACTAATAAATTATTCTTTTTTTCCATATTCCTCACTACTTATTCAGCAAAGAAATTGTTTAACAAGGTGTCTAAGATGGGATTATCAAGCAATAAACCATCTATAGTCCTTTTTCTTGTTATTGTTCTCTTATCACCTATGCTCATTGCAAATGAAACCACTAAATTCTCCTCAGACAATACGCCTAGGCGAGAAGATGTGTATCTTCATGGGAAGTCGAATATACCAAAAATTCAGGCCGTCTACTGCTTACCATGGAATAAAAGGGGCATTTTGGGATTCATAGTCCAACGAAGACATATTGATATAGTGGAAGGGGACATAATATGTATTTTAGAAGTCAGTTATATTGTCCCAGATAGAAATAAAATTATTCCCCCCACAATTTTCTCCGCAAATGTGAGTGCTGGAACTAAAAGATTAACAATTAGTTTTAGAGTCGAAGGAGAAGAGCAAACTAGAACTAATATAACGGTGTATCCTGTAAAATATTTGTTCCTGCAAGAAGCCGGATTCTCCCAGGAGAGTCCAAAGAGTGTTAATCTTAATGGAAGTGGAAACTACACCGTTTCAATTCCAGTCTCAGGCGGGAGAGAGTACCAAGTCATAATTAACTCATGTATTCACGATATGTGTAATAAGACTGTTCTAAGAACTCCTTATGTTAGAGAGTATGAGGATTTAGCAGAGCAACTCGCTGAAAAAGGAATTGTACTCAGCACAACCTACATGCCCTGGGACATGAAAAATATCTTGAGAGAAAACTAGAGAAGGGGTGTTCCACTCTTGGGAAAATATCACGCTATAGAAGATATAGTCCAATGGAAGCATATTGACTGGGCAAGAGGTCATGGAATATATATTTTTTGGGTCGATTGGACAAACTACATTCATACTTCAGATGGCCGGAGGATCCAGGAAATAACCCGTAAACTATTGGATAAGGGAATGAACGTTGGAGTAATGATAGGTGCCCAAGTAGATATGCATTTCACTAAGGGATACCCTTCCGTGGACCTAAGTGATCCGTGGAACAAGAATGTTTTGTTAGAAGTCGTGAGAATGGCCATCCCACTTATGAAGCACCCTAACTACTATAGGATCAACGGAAAACCTGCAATCTTTATATGGAATGAAGCGATATTTTACAACAGAGCAGAAGCCTATAGGGAAATTAAAGAAATGGTAAAGAGAGATCTTGGTGTCGAACCATATATAATAGCAGATGTTTTACCAAGAATTATGGCCGACCGAAAAGTAATCCCAGGAACTCCTGAAGGAGAGTGGTACATTCGAAACCTCCTATTAAGGAAAAACGATGGGGGAGATAAATTTATAGATGCATATACGTCATGGATAGGCTTCTATTCTGTTCAGGGAGAAACTGCGCTAACGCCTAGGGAAATTGAAATGTATTCAAAACTATACAGAGAACATGTAGAAGCTTGGAGTAGCTATACAAATGGTAGAAATAAATGCTTTATTCCCACAGTCAGTCCTGGGTTCGATAGAACATTTGACAAATCCTTCAACCAGCAGTTTCCAATACCAAGGGATCCAAAAAGGTTTGCCGAGATGCTAAAAATAGCTCTAGATTCCTTGGGAAACTGCAAAGAGATAAGAATAGATACTTGGAATGACTTTTATGAGGGGACATTTATAGAACCCTCTGTGAGTGATGGCTTTACGTACTTAGAAGTGCTTGAAGAGTTTATAAAAGAGCTAAAGGAAAATTAAAAAAATAAAGAAGCTTCAGGAGAAATGCGTTTAAGAAATAAAAAATATCCTAGGATATCTACTTTTCCAAATCTAGGAGATCACCAACATTCACTTTCTGCCCATTTGAGTTAACTGCCGCTTCTATAACTGCGAGATCTTTCAGAGCCTCTAGCGGACTGCCAAGAACATTTTCTCTCTTCCCTTTCACGACATAGTAGAAGTCCTTAAACTCAAGCTTATAGCTATCCTCTGGCTTAACATAAATACTTTCTCCATTGAGAACTATCCTATCCCACTCTATAACCATTCTCCCCTCCGTACCAACGACCTCGAATCTATCCTTTCCCTTAATTGGATATCCAGCAGTGTAGCTACCCACTACTCCACTTTCGAATTCTAGTATGGAAGAAATGAAATCCGGCCCTCCTAACAACGGAGATATGTCGCGAACAACGGCAGAAACCCAAACAATGTCGCCGAAAATAAGTCTCATAGCCGCCACATGATGAACTCCACCATCTGAAAGATAACCTCCTATATGTTTGGGCTTTTTTCTCCACTCTGTATGAACGTAGGGATTGCTCTCGTCCATCCCAACCCATATGTGCCAACTCATAAAAATCGGATCACCGATTTTGCCCTTCTCAATAAGCTCTTTTGCCTTCCAGAAAACGGGGATATGCCTAAAGTTCTCAGCTATATATACAACAACATCTGAACTTTCGGCTATTTTCACGATCTCTTTTCCAGTCTTTGTGTCTGTAGAGATGGGCTTTTCGCATATTACATGAACTCCACTTTCAACCGCTTTCTTTATAAATGGAAGATTTAACTCAACTGGAAGTGCTAGATCAACGGCATCTACTTCTCCAGATTTAAGGAGCTCATCATAGCTTTCAAAAACCTCCACTCCTCCCAAAAGCTTAGAGCATTCTTGGGCATGAGCTCTTGTTCTACTCGTAACTGCAGTCACCTCAAACAACTCAGAAAGCTTCTTTAAAGCTGGAATGTGGAGAGTTTTTGCTGCAATTCCACAACCAACTAATCCTAATTTAACTTTTCTCATGACTTTACCCCCGATGGCATTTAATCTAACTTGATGACATCTCTTACTTTTCTTCTTACCTTCACTTTAATTATTTTTGTCTCGAATATTGCTCTCTCCCTGGGACAATCAACTGGAGTTAAGAGGAACGTTTATTCCCTTATTGGCTAAGAAAAGAGCAACTTTTGAACCTGCTCCGTATGGTTCATTCTTGTAAGGATTTTTCAAAACTTTCACGTCTTTCTAATGTAAATGTTTCCGCCCTCGCAAGATGTCTTCAAGATCAACCTCAATCTTTTAAGAAGATTTAAATGGCAAACAAGCTTTTTCTTCCTATAATTTCCTCTCTACTCTTTCCAGCTTTTAAATCCTCTATAAGCTTTAGAACACGACGCTTTATCTCATCTCTAACTTCTCGATACTTTTCTATTGGCTTTCCATAAGGATCTTCCAGTCCCCAATCCCAAGTCTTTTCAGGTGGGGCATATGGACATTTATCTAGACATCCCATTGTTATGACAATGTAAGCTTTATCTGCCATTTCCGGAGTATAAAGCTTTGGTTTTTGCCCCTCTAAAGAAATTCCTATTTCCTCCATGACCTTCTTTGCTAGGGGATCAATGTCATCAGCTGGCTCAGTCCCAGCGCTCATTGCTTTAAATCTTGGATCATCGTTATAATAATTGAAGAATGCCTCTGCCATTTGACTCCTTGCAGAGTTCTTTACGCAAACAAATAGGATGATTTTTTCCTCCATAATTACCCCCTAAGCATAAAGAGATTTTGTAGCTTAAAGCGTTTTTCAATAGAGGATATATTAAGCTATATAGAACCTTACAACCATTGGTTTAGGAAAGATTTTTATTTGAAAGTTTTTTCAATTCAAAAGGGATGAAAATGGGCGAGAAAAAGGGGTTAAGCTTCTTTGAAAAGTATCTCTCACTTTGGGTTGCTCTTTGTATAGTACTCGGCATTCTAATTGGAAAATTCATGCCATCCCTTCCCAGAACACTTTCAAAGCTCACAATAGCAAACGTAAATATGGCAATAGCAGTACTAATTTGGGCAATGATTTATCCAATGATGGTCAAGGTTGACTTTTCAGCAATTAAGAGAGTGCACAAGGGCCAAATGCTCAAGGGATTAATTGTTACTTGGGTAACCAACTGGTTAATAAAGCCATTCAGTATGTTCCTAATAAGTTCATTCTTCATAGGCACTATTTTTTCAATGAAGCTTGGCCTCATTGATCCCTCTCTTGCCAAGGAGTACATAGCAGGTGCAATACTTTTGGGAGCTGCACCCTGTACTGCGATGGTTTTCGTGTGGAGTTATTTAGCTGATGGAGACCCCCTCTACACTTTAGTGCAGGTAGCAACAAACGACATTATAATTCTCTTCGCATTCGCTCCAATAGTTGGTTTCCTCATGGGTCTTAACAAAGTTCCAGTTCCATATGATACACTCCTCCTCTCCGTAGTACTCTTTGTTGTAATCCCACTGTCCGCTGGCTACCTTTCAAGAAGATACATTTTGAAGACAAAAGGACACAAATGGTTTGAGCAAGAGTTTCTTCCAAAGCTTAGCACAATATCAATAGTTGGATTGTTGCTCACTTTAATTCTGCTGTTCTCGTTCCAGGGAGAGATAATCCTCGAAAATCCACTCCACATTGCCCTCATAGCTATTCCCCTAACAATACAGACGTACTTTATATTTGCAATAGCCTATGGATGGGCATGGATCTGGAAACTCCCACACAAGGTTGCCGCTCCAGCATCATTCATAGGTGCAAGCAACTTTTTCGAACTGGCCGTAGCAGTTGCAATAGCCTTGTTTGGTTTAGATAGTGGTGCCGCTTTAGCTACAGTAGTAGGGGTCTTGGAGGAAGTTCCAATAATGTTAAGCCTTGTATGGATAGCAAATAAGACAAGACACTTTTTCACAGCAAAATTTGAAACTGGAAGTGGGAGCAAAGCCATGGCGCTTACTGAGGAATAGTTTACCTTACTACCCATATTGTCCAAACCATGAAGATATACGTAAGGATACTTACAAGCAAATGAACCTTTATCCAGTGCTGTTTTTTCTTGGATAAGAATATGAACGCTCCGCTAAGCATTGAAAAGTTCATTAATACAAAAGTTATGTATCCAAGGGTAGCATGATCAAAACTAACCATTTTTCATACCCTCCCAACCGGGAATATATACAAAGGAGCCCCATTTGTTCCAATTATTCTCGCAACTTCTTCATCATGAAATGCTCCAACAGCCACAGTTCCCAGGCCAAGGGCTGTGGCTTGTAGGTATATGTTCTGACCTATGTGCCCTGCTTCCATGTGAACGTATCTAATTCCCCTCTCCCCATAATATTTCGTTGTCCTTTCGTAGAAGGCCACAAGCACAATGTTTATTGCTGCATTACCCACCCATTCTTGTCCCAAAGCTGCCTCCTGAAGCTCTTTCCTGAAATCACCTTCTTTTGTTAAAGTAAGACTATGCTCAAATGGGTCATAGTGGTATATCCCAGGTTTTAACCCTTCGACATTACCAACGACAACGAAGATTTCAAAGGGATATGTTGCTCCTGCACTTGGGGCTGCCCTCTTATATTCATGAGTTATACCTTGTGCAGCCCATAATAGTTGACCAAGCTCCTCTATCTTTAGAGGCTCATTTTTGTATGTCCTAATGCTCCTTCTTTTTGCAATAGCTTCTTCAACACTCATTTCTCCTTCAGTTCTTGGGGCAGGCAAGATTATCTTTTCTCCTGAGTACGTTATTCTTTTCTGTTCTCTTGGAAGATAAGGCTTTAACAGAAGAGCAACTGATGAAAAAACAACCAAAACTATGATGAATATCGAAATTTTTCGATAATCCATATTTGGGGTTTATGCTGTAGTGGTATATTACTTTTTGCGTAATAAAAACTACATCAGGGCGCCATATTTGTAAAATATGTGACAAGTTCCTTCGTACGAAACCATACAAGGACCTACCGGATGTCTTGGTGTACATGTCTTTCCAAAGTGTTGGCACTGGGTCGGTAAGGCTAATCCTCTAAGGACTGCCCCACAGAGACATCCTTTTTCAAGATCTGGGAGCTTTGGAACCTCGGGATTGTAATAAGTTCTAATTTCTAGCTCCTTCCACTCTTTCTTAAGTTCCAATCCGCTCCTTGGAATTACTCCTAGGGCCCTCCACTTTGCATCTTTAACTTCAAAGTACTTCCAAATCAGTTCTTGGGCCTTGACATTTCCTTCCCACTTTACAACTCTATTATACTCGTTGATTATTTTCGCTTCGCCCCTCTTCACAAGCCTAATGAGAATAAGTATTCCGAGTAAAACATCAACTGGCTCAAAGCCAGCCACAACTTGAGGAATTCCAAACTTTTCTGTGAGATACGCCCATCCTTTCACCCCAATTATTGTAGAGACATGACCAGGATCTATTAAACCGTGAAAAACAGTCCCCGCATTTAGGAGAGCTTCAACTGCAGGAGGGGTTAACCTATGAACGGAATAAATCTTAAAGTTCTCTAGCCCCTCTTCCACAATGCTCTCAAGCATTCCAGCTGTTGGAGCGGCGGTAGTCTCAAACCCAGGAGAAAAGTGCACTACAAGCTTATCTGGATTTTCTTTGGCTATTTTGTAAGAATCATATATAGAGTAAACTATCCTCACATCGTAACCCTGACTCTTTAAGTCTGCAAAGCTTCCTATTGGAGTTGGAATTCTATACATGTCACCAAAAGTAGTGAGAATAATTTCTTCCCTCTCCTCTCTCGCAACTTTCATAATTTCCATCATCTTCACTATGTCCTCAACGGGGGTTATACAGACGGGACATCCTGGGCCACTCATGATTTTTACATTTTCTGGAAGAAGTGATCTGATTCCACTCCTAGTTACTGTGTCCTCATGAGTCCCACAAACGTGCATAAACCTCAGTTCTTCCATTCCTTTAGCTTCCTCTTTAATTTTTTCTAAAATCTTTTGAGCTACAGCTTTGTCTCCAAATTTTTCAAGCATTTACTCACCCCCAATTACTGAGAAAACTTCTTCCCAGGCTTCAAGAATTTCTCTAGCTCTCCTCTCATCTAACTTTTCTATAGCAAAGCCAGTGTGAACTATAACGTAATCGCCAACTTTAACATCACTCAAAAGATCTAACCTAACCTCTCTCTTTATCCCCCCAAAATCAACTATTCCAACGTTACCTCTAATCTCAACAACCTTTCCTGGGACTGCAAGACACATTTTATTCTCACCATTAAAAGGTTCATTTAGAGTTTTTAGATGTTTTTGAAACTTGAAGTTTGCAACCTTTCTCTTTCCCTTAATCCCTTTAACAACACACATATTTATTCGAAATATTTTCGCTTCCTTGTAATTTTTACTTAAAATAATTCGAAGAATTATTTCCAATTTAAATGAAAATCGTTATAAATGTCTAGGTTGAGTATCACATCGAAATAAAACATTTTGAGGTGATCAAAATGACAGAGAAAAAGAGGAGAAGGGTTGTAATTTTGGGCGCTGCAGGTAGAGATTTCCACAACTTCAACGTCTTCTTTAGAAATAACCCAGATTACGAAGTTGTTGCTTTTACTGCCACCCAAATTCCAGATATAGAAGGAAGATTATACCCTCCAGAGCTAGCCGGCGAATTGTATCCAAATGGGATTCCAATTCTACCAGAGGACGACTTAGAAAAGATAATCAAAGAGCATGATGTCGACATAGTAGTTTTCGCATACTCCGATGTTTCCCATGAGCACGTCATGCACTTAGCAAGTAGAGCCCACAGCGCTGGAGCCGACTTCTGGCTACTTGGGCCAAAGAGCACAATGCTAAAGTCAAGCAAGCCTGTTGTAGCTGTAACTGCAGTTAGAACAGGGTGTGGAAAGAGCCAAACCTCAAGAAAAGTTGCCCAAATCCTTCAAGAGATGGGGTTCAAGGTAGTTGCAGTTAGACACCCAATGCCCTACGGCGACCTAAGAAAGCAGGTCGTACAGAGATTCGCGACCTTCGAAGACCTCGACAGACATGAGTGTACAATTGAGGAGAGAGAAGAGTACGAACCATATCTGGAGAGAGGAATGGTTGTCTACGCTGGAGTTGACTATGAGAAGATACTGAGGGAAGCAGAGAAAGAAGCCGACATAATCCTCTGGGATGGTGGAAACAACGACTTCCCATTCTTTGAGCCTGACTTATGGATAGTTGTCACTGACCCACACAGGCCAGGACACGAGCTAACTCATCACCCAGGTGAGACAAACTTCAGAAGTGCTGATGTGATTATAATCAACAAGATAGACACCGCCCCACCGGAGAACATACAGAAGATTAGAGAGAACATCGAAAAGATAAATCCAAATGCCATAGTCATTGAAGCAGCATCACCAATTTTCGTGGATAAGCCAGAGTTAATCAAAGGTAAGCGCGTTCTTGTAGTCGAAGATGGTCCAACCCTCACTCACGGTGGAATGAGCTTCGGTGCAGGTTACATAGCGGCCAAGAAATTCGGAGCTAAAGAGATAATAGACCCAAGACCCTACGCTGTTGGATCAATAATTGAGACATACAAGAAGTACCCACACCTCAGCAACATACTCCCAGCAATGGGTTACGGCAAGAAACAGATCAAAGAGCTAGAAGAAACAATTAACAGAGCAGATGCAGACGTTGTCGTCATGGGAACTCCAGTCGACTTAAGAAGATTCATGAACCTCAACAAGCCTGCAGTAAGAGTCAAGTACGAGCTTGAGGAGATAGGCAAGCCAAAACTCAGAGATGTCCTTGAAGAGTGGGTAAAGAACTGTGAAAAACTCAAGAAGTAGAATATCTCCCCTTTGTTATTTTTACTTTCCCTATTCCTTTAAATCTTGGAATAACATTTAGGAGATATTTAAGTTTTCTTTTGAACATCTTGAAACTATTTGTCCAAGCTCTTCTTACAAAGGAACTAGTCTCAAAGACGAAAAGATTAAAATATCCATATCCACAAATAATATCTTAGCAGGTGTGTTTTGCCGTGTAGAATCTTATGGTGAGGTGTTATGGTAATAGATGAAGTACTGGAATTAGTACCATCTATACCAGATCCATTCGTTAGAGTATTAACATATGGAAGAATAGGAGTATATTTATCTAAAATAAAGGATCCTAGGGCAGGAAAGGCCTTCAAGAAAGCTTTCGAAGAATTATCAAAAATAGAAGATCCCTATAGTTTAGTAAGAGCTCTTCTCGCCATTGGATATTCGACAAGCTTAGCAGGACTTAAATCAGCAAAAAAAGCATTTAGAGAAGCAATGTTATCAGCACAACTTCTTCCAGAAGGAATTCAAGACCTTTTAAAAGCTGAAGCAGTCGATTATTTACTTGCATTAAAAGACACTGATGAAGCAGTATTTTATGCCACGGAGATTAGGAACAAGACACTCAGAAATAAAAAACTTCTTGGGATATTTGAAAAGGTTCTAGAGAATTTGGAAGGAGAAAAACTAAACAAAATATACAAAAGAAGGAAGGTACTCCTAATTCTCGAAACTATTGAAGAGCCCTATAGAGAGGAGGCAATAGTCAAGTCAATTAGACCCCTACTTTCACTAGGCGAATACAGGCTTGTTCTTGAGTTAATAAACTCTATAGGAAGCAAACTTTGGATAGCGCAGGCATTGAATGAAGTTTTGGAGTTTTTGAAAAATAACGAGGAAAACTCTGAAATGGTAAAAATTTTGATAGAACTAAGTGAAGAGCTAGCCAAAAAAGTTGGAGAAGATATAAGGGAAGATATTACCTACATATTCGCAATTCACGGGTTTATCCAACAGTCAGTTGAAGTCTTGAAAACACTGCCTACTAACAAGCAAAGAATAATAGTTAGGGAAATTCTAACAGCCTTACTTTCTAAAGAAGACTTAGAAAAGCTAAAAATTTTGATGGAAAGCCTTCCCCTTGATATGCTCCTAATGGTTAAAGATGTTATATTTAGAGTTCTAGAGAGAAGTTCTCCCAAGATGGAACCCATGATACAAGCCCTTCTTGAAAGGGAGGGAATAAGCGAAGACATACTAGTAGGAATAACAAAGTATTATTTAGAGCTCAACAACCTTCAACAGGCAATTAAAGTAGTAAAAAGAATTAATAGCGAACGGCACAAGTCAGTTGCTTTAGGATTCTTGGCCCACTATCTCATCAGAATCGGGCGTGTTGGAGATGCTATTGACGTTGTTTTGAATATTAAAGATAGAAGTATTGCTTCAAAACTTGCCTCTGAACTTTTAGTAAAAGTTGTAGAGGGGAAAGTCAATGAGAAGATTAATACTAAAAAGGAAATCATTGCAAGATAGACTATTAATTCTAGACAAAATCCTAGAAGAACTATCTGAGAAAACCTTAAGAGAGGGGAGCATAGAAGAGGCATATCTAATGCTAAAGAGAATTCTAAAAGAGAAAACAGATAGCAGGTTATTGGAAGCCTTTGAGAGCATTGTTACTGTAAGAGCCATGTTAAAAAACATTAATGAAGAAGAGGCAAGCAAACATATAGAAAACGCCAGGGACATGATAAAAAAGTACTTAGAGGGGAAAAGATATGATTGAAAGTCTCTCTATAAGAACCTCTAGAGAAGTTGAAATAATTGATATAACGGGAAAAGTTCAGGAAATTGTTAGAAGAAGTGGAATCGAGAACGGGATTGTCGTTGTCTATACCAGGCATACCACCACAGGGATAATAGTAAATGAAAATGAGCCGAGGCTCCTTAGCGACATAGAAAACATCCTTTCAAAATTAATTCCCAAAGGTGCAGATTACAGACATGACTCTATTGATAACAACGCCCACTCTCATCTCCGAGCTATACTACTCGGCCCAAGTGTGGCTATTCCGATAGTAAATGGGGAGCTTATATTAGGAACTTGGCAGAGTATTCTCTTTGTGGAGCTAGATGGGCCTAGGAAAAGAGAAGTTTATGTAAAAGTGTGTAAATGTTAACCCCCGCTTACAGGAGGAAATACTCCAACAACATCTCCTTCCTTTAGCTCCTCATCCCAACTTACATATCTCCCATTTACAGCAACGTTAACGTCGGCATCTTCATCATGCCCTTCCCCAAAAACCTCTCCCTTAAATTTTTCATGTCTTCTCTTTATCTCCTCTATTAAGTCCCTAACTTTAGCCCCTTCTGGAAGCTCGATTTCCTCTTCATCAACTCCTGCAAGCTGTCTAAACCTTGCAAAATATTTGACCTTAACTCTAACCATCTCATCCACCTCCTAAAACGAGAACAACGTGACTGTTACTTCTTCTCCCTCATCAAGGCTTTCCACATTCTCAGGTATCTCCACAAAGCCATCGGCCTCCACGAAGCTTGTAACAGCCCCACTTCCTTTCAAGATGGGAACTGCTACATCTTCTTCAAGTTTAACTGGAAGGAATCGCCTCCTCCCCTTTACTGAAAATACCTTATGCTTCATTTTCGCCTTGACCTTCTTAATTTTTCCTTCCCTACCAAGCACCCTCAAAAGCAGAGGGGCTACTAAAAGTGTAAAGTTCGTTAGGCAACTTGTCGGATACCCAGGTAGGCCAAAGACAGGCTTACCGTTTATAACCCCTATTATTGTGGGTTTACCTGGCTGAATTGCAATTCCATGAACTTTAACCTCTCCAAGTTCCTCTATTACCGAGGCTGTTAAGTCTTTTATTCCCCCACTTGCCCCTCCACTAATCACGATAACATCGCCAACTTCTAAGGCTTGAAGTATTAATTTTTTGAGACTTTCTCTGTCATCCCTGGCAATCCCAACGAATATTCCCTCTCCACCCAATTCATTAACGGCATCAACTATTGCTCTACCATTGATGTCATATATTTGGCCAGGCCTAAGCTCTTCACCTGGGAGAACTATTTCATTTCCTGTACTTATCACTGCAACCCTTGGTCTTTTAAAGACCTTTACTTTTAAAAATCCCGCAGCAGAAAGCAGGGCAGTTTCTTTAAACGTTAGCTTAGTTCCTCTTCTAATTAAGAGTTGGCCCTTTTTTATGTCAGTTCCTTTCTTCATGACTCCTAAACCTGGGTATGCAGGCTTATAAATTCTTATAATATCTCCTTCTCTCTCAACATCCTCAAAAGGAATCACAGCATTTGCGTTCTCTGGCATCATTGACCCCGTTGTAATGTAGACCGCCTCTCCCTTGCTTAACTTTACTGAAGGTTGTTCTCCGGCATGAACTTCTCCAATTACTTTGAGTTCCACTGGATTAGCTTCACTGGCCATAAAAGTATCCTCCGCCCTAACAGCATACCCATCAACGGTCGATCTATCAAAGGGAGGAATATCCAAGGGGGAATAAATATCCTCTGCAACTATCCTCCCCAGAGCTTTATCTAAAGTAACTTCCTCAAATCCTATTTCAAGTCTAAAGCTATTAATTATTGAAATTGCTTCTTCCAATGACACTACCTTTAGAAATGCCATATTATCAAACCTCCAAGTGCTTAACAAATGGCGCCGGGGCGGGGATTTGAACCCCGGCGGGCGAACGCCCACGGGATCTCGAGTCCCGCGCCTTCCCTGACTAGGCTACCCCGGCGCTCCCAATTTCTTGATACATGAGAACTTATAAAGTTTAACTCATTCTGTCGTCACTATCACAGAATCCTTTTCAACAATGATTGTGTGCTCAAATTGTGCCACAATGCCATTTCTAATTTCTTTAAGCACTGGATAGCCATATATAGCTCCAGCCTTTTCGAGGGTTTTTAGGGCCAACTTAAGCTGTCCTTCTGGCATGTCATTCTGAAGCCACCTATAGGCAAAGGGTAGGGTTCCATATTCCCTTTTTATCTTAGCCAAAAGGAACCTAGCTTGGGCCACTCTAACTGGAACATCTCTAACGTACATGTAGATTAAGGTTGGGGGAACCTCAATTACTTGACCAGCACCTATAGTAGCGAAAGGCTCAATTGCGAAAACATCTCCTTCCTTTAAAACATAGTTATCATGCGGTCTATAAATGTTCGGAATGCTAATCCCTGCATGAAGCTTGTATCTTTCTATCTTGTGCCCACTTAGATTAACTATTGGTTTGAATCCTCTCTTCCTAATTTCATTTTCTATTGCCTTTCCTAGTTCCTTTATCTCCACTCCCGCCCTAGCTACAGAAATTGCGGCGTTTAACGCTTCCTTGGCAGCCTCCATAAGCTCATCTTCTTCCATCCCTACTCTAACTGTAACTGCAGTATCTGCTATAAATCCATCTATGTGAACCCCCACGTCGATCTTTAGATAATCCCCCTCTTTCAGAACAGTAGTATCTCCCTTGTAAGGAGTATAGTGAGCTGCAATTTCATTAATTGATAAATTTACTGGGAAAGCAGGTTTACCCCCAAGTTCCATTATCATCTTTTCTATAGACTCTGCAAGTTCTAACAACAACATCCCAGGTCTAGCAAGTTTAATAGCTTTCTCTCTTACTTTTTTTGCTATTTCTCCGGCTTTCATAAGTTTTTCAGTATCCATTAGCTCACCCTAGTTTAGAGTTGAAAAAGGAAACTTTAAGACTTTTATGTCCAAATTTTCCAAACCTTACCATATAATTCAGAAGAATCCCATAGAAGTTTACTTTCAGTGACGAACAGTTCTCTAATTCAATAGCTGAACTTCTGGGATTTTGCCATAAAGACAAATAAAGAAAGAAAGCTTTTACTCAATATAACAATTTAGCTCTTACTTTCCGCAACTTTTTCCCACTTTTTTCTAGTTTTCTTTAAGCACCCAGGAGGCATTAGATCTCTCTCGGGACAATAGCCAAACTGAATGCACCTAGGCCCAAGTTTAGCCCACTTTATTATCGGCCTTATATCATCCCTCTTCGCCATCTCCTCTAACATCTTCCATGCAACTTCCCTAATCTCCCATTGAGCCCTTTCACATAGTCTAAGGCCAAAGAAGTGCTTCAATTCTCTCAAGTTCATCGTCACAATTATCTTCGTTTTCACAGCTTGAGGAAGAATGAATCGAGCATCTTCCTGGTGAACTCCCCTATTTATGCTCTCCTTGTAAAGGCTTATTGTCTCAGCCATGACCTTCTTCCATTTTTCATAAAGCTCTCTATCTTTCTTTATCGATTCAGGAATTACAAACGTTTCCTCAACGTTCTCCTCGTCAAGAACAATGTAACGCTGGCTTTGCTGGGTGTAGCTGGCTATTCTATGCCTCACAAGTTGATGAGTACAAACCCTACTACAACCTTCGATTGAGAAAGTAAACGTTGCATGCTCCAAAATGCTCTCATGACCATAACCCAATATCCGAGGGAGATGCTTTTCTACATCATTCTCACTTATCCTTTCAAATGATTCCGTGCTCCATTCCCCCCAATAGCTTATAAGGGCAGCCCAAGTTATTGTTTCTAAGGGCCTCTTTGTATAGTTAACGAGCGTAACACGAACCATTTCTTACCCCCCACTTCATGTCCTTCAATATCTTGATATGGTTTTCCATACTAACCCCTATGAAAAGATCATAAGTGGCATAATAATCCACTAAGTAAACTTTTGCCATTATTATGATTAATTGACGATCAAAAAGTTTTAACCCTAGTTCCCACCATCTGTGAAGTTGTATAATCTGTCCAGATTCACGGCCAGAATCGCCCCTAAAATCCTGACAACCAACCCCCTCAAACTAACACT
>NZ_JASKLM010000050.1:0-12176 GCF_030153625.1 Pyrococcus sp.
GTAAGTAAATAATGGTTTCAGTCCTCATTTCTCTCCCCTTTTCTGAAGAGGTATCAGAAACTTAAACCTAACGTCCCACTGCTTATCCTGACAGTGTCCTCCCTAAAGGGAAAAACAATAAAAATTTTGCCAAAATAATTAAATAATTATGCAATTACATAATTATCTTGTTAAATAACAAACTTAATATACGCTCTGGACAACCAAGAACAGGTGTTCCGATGTTTGGGTGGAGGGGAAGAATTGGACTTTTAGTCCCATCATCAAACACTACAATGGAGATGGAGTTGCATTCATATTTACCTGAGGGAGTCTCTCTTCACACCTCAAGAATTCCACTAAAGAAGGTCAATGAGGAAGAGCTAACAAAGATGGTTGGTTATTCAATTGAAGCGGCTAAGCTTCTTGCAGATGCTGGAGTTGAGGTTATAGCCTTTGGTTGCACGAGTGGTTCTTTTATTGGAGGAAAGGACTTCGAAAAGGAGCTCGAAATGAAGATAGAAGAGGAAGTGAAAGTTGAAACATTCACAACAAGTACGGCTGTTTTGGAAGCTCTGAACATCCTCGACATTCAGTCTTTAATTGTTGTAACTCCGTACATCGATGAAATAAATCAAAGAGAGAAGGAATTTCTGGAGGAAAACGGTTTCACAGTTTTAGATATAAGGGGATTGGGAATAGAGGAAAACTTAGAGATTGGGAGATTAAGCCCTCATGTTCCCTACATGCTCGCTAAATCAATGTTCATGGAGGAAGCTGATGGAGTATTCATAAGTTGCACAAACTTGAGAACTTTTGAAATCATTGAGAAGCTTGAGAAGGACTTGGGAATTCCAGTTGTGACAAGCAACCAAGCAACGCTTTGGTATGCTCTGAGGGAGATAGACGTTAGGGAAAGCTTACCTCTTGGAAAGCTTCTAAGGGAGTTCTAATGGTTGAGGTAGTTTTCTTGGGAACTGGAGGGATAAAGCCCACTCCCGAGAGAAATGTTCCCTCAATAGCGATTAGGATAGGGAGTGAGATAATTCTCTTCGATGCTGGGGAAGGGACCCTTAGGCAGATGGAAATAGCAAGGCTTAATCCGATGAGGATAAAGAGAATTTTCATTACCCACTTCCATGGAGACCACTATTTGGGGTTGGCAGCAATAATTCAAACGATGAACTTGTGGGATAGGAAGGAACCCCTCCATATCTACGGCCCAGAAAATAGCGTTGAATTCATCTCCAATTTCCTGAAGAGCGGTTACTTTGCTCCTGGATTTGATGTTGTTGTCCACGAGATAACTGGAAAGGCTAGACTTCAGTTTGAAAATTACGAAATTTGGGCTTTTGAAGTCTCTCATGGAATTCCTGCGTTAGGATACGTGTTTAAGGAAAAAGACCGGAGGGGCAATTTTGATCTTGAAAAAATCCAATCCCTCGGCTTAACCCCTGGACCTTGGATGAAGGAACTTGAAAATAGGAAGATAATAAAAATTGGAGAAAAGGTGATAAGGCTGAGCGAAGTTACAGGACCAAAAAAGAGAGGGGCTAAGATTGTCTACACTGGAGACACTGAGCCCGTTGATGATATAGTGGAGTTCTCGAAGAGGGCAGATTTACTAATACATGAGGCAACTTACATATCGAAGGAACACAGGAAGGATAGCTATCATACAATTATCGAGGAAGCATGCGAGATATTCAAAGCCTCCAAGGCTAGTTACTTAGCATTGTTCCATAGGGCTCCAAGGTATTCTTACCAAGAGTACGCTGTTGCAGCTAAGGGGTTATGCCCTGAAGCTTACATCCCCAGAGACTTCGATAGGATTTTTGTGAGGGGTAAGGGTAATGTCATATTTAAGGTACGTTAAAGTCATTGGAACAGTTCATGTCTCTCCTGAAAGCGTGAGAGAAGTTAGGGAGACTATAATTAGGGAAAAACCTGATGCAGTCGCCTTGGAGTTAGATTATCCTAGGTTATTGGCATTACTTAGGAGGGAAAGGTTGACTTTTTCCCAAGCATTAAAGCTTGGTAAGATAGGGCTCTTTGGCTTCATACTCCAAGAGCTCGAAATGTTCTTTGGAAGGAGCTTGGGAGAGTCTCCAGGGGAGGAAATGATTGAAGCTTATAAAGCCGCAGCCACCCTGGGAATTCCAGTTTATCTGATAGATAAGCCAGTGAACGAAACTTTGACTGGAATGCTTTCTTCTCCACCAATAGAAAAGCTTAGATTTGGGATTGAAATTTTGGTAAGTCTGCTCCCAGGAAAGCCGAAAGAGTTGGATTATTTATATTTGATAAAGGAGTTCAGGGAAAGGTTTCCACACATGTATAAAGTCTTGGTTGAGGAGAGAAACCTCTATATGGCAATTAACTTAATGAGAATAGTGGATTCCCTGCTCGAAAAAAAGAAGAAAGTGAAGGTTGTTGCGGTAGTTGGGTTGGGGCATAAGAAAGGAATAGAGAAAATACTAAATGCTCAAAAGCCAAGAGCATTTAAAATCAACTCTCTGTAAATCTTTAGTTTTCTGAACTCCCTATCTCCAATACTGTCTTTTCTGCTTACCTCCTCGTAGAACTTCTCTAGCTCGTTGAGAACATCCTCTAGAAACTCAGAGGAGCCGTTTACAAGCGCTTTTAACTTCCCCTTCAGAAAAGGCATAACTTCTTTTGGTCTTCCCAGATAGGCCCAATAGAGGCCTTCAACTAGAACGGCTTCAAGCAACTCAACGTTCGGTTTCTCCATCCCTCCTCATCATTTGAACCACCTTCTCCAAATCAAAATTGGACATATAAAAGTATTTTGGTAGAAAATTTGAAAAAATGACAATCAGCTAGAATCGTCGTAAACTACGCCAGCGAACTCGCCATCGTCGAGGTAAATGAAGCTGACCTTGACCTTCTTTCCGCTCTTGGGATCAACGACCACGAAGTTTGGCTTCTTGAGGTACTCGCTTGAGGGCATCTTTACAACAACGTCATAGTGCTTTTTGAGATCCCTTAGGAATACTTCGGGGTTCTTCTTTATAACCACCATCTTTTCACCCCCAATAATATGTACTACTTCCAAGTATAAAAGGATTTCTATTAACATTTGTTAAAATTGGACTCGACGATTGTCGATGTCACAAAGTGATTTAAAGATTCCCCGCGAAGCTTAATCGGTGGTATCATGGAGATAAAGTACAGGCCTGAAGAGCTGACAAAACTTCCAAGGAGCGTTGAGTATAGGGAAGGAAAGGTCTACATGATAAACCAGAGGCTCCTTCCCAGGGAATTCAAGGTTGAGGAATTCACAACGGTTGAGGCCGTTGCTGAGGCAATTAAGAACATGACGGTGAGAGGGGCCCCAGCAATTGGAGCTGCTGCAGCCTTTGGCTTGGCTTTATATGCCGAAACATCAAAAGCAAAGACCAAAGATGAGTTCTTCGATGGGTTTTATAGAGCATATGAAACTCTAAAGAACACAAGGCCGACGGCCGTAAATCTATTCTGGGCCCTTAACAGGATAAAGAAGTTAGTCGAGGAGCATAGGGAGGACAGTTTGGATGAGATTAAGAGGTTGATAGTCGAGGAGGCACAGAAGATTGCGGATGAGGACGTGGAGGCAAATTTGAGAATGGGCCACTACGGAGCTGAAGTCCTCCCAGAGGGAAACATACTAACCCACTGCAACGCTGGTAGCTTAGCAACGGTTCACCTGGGAACCGTTGGGGCTGTGGTTAGGGTCATGCACAAGGAGGGAACACTAAAGCTTTTATGGCTCGACGAAACTAGGCCAGTCCTTCAAGGGGCCAGACTCTCCGCCTGGGAGTATAGTTACGATGGGCTAAATGTTAAGTTGATAGCTGATAATGCTGCAGCCTTCGTGATGCAGCAAGGAAAGGTTGATGCAATAATAGTTGGTGCAGACAGGATAGTTGCCAATGGAGACTTCGCAAATAAAATAGGTACTTACATGCTAGCAGTGTTGGCCAAGGAGCACGGGATACCCTTCTTTACCGTAGCTCCGCTTTCAAGCATTGACATGAGCTTGAGTAGCGGGAAGGAGATTCCAATTGAGGAGAGATCACCAGAGGAGGTGTTGACTTGTGGAGGGTGCAGAATTGCCCCAGATGTTCCAGTGTATAACCCAGCTTTCGACGTTACCCCCCACAAGTATCTGACAGGAATAATAACAGATAGAGGTGTAGTTTGGCCACCATTCAAGAGGAACCTCAAGAAGCTCTTTGAAACCCTCTAATGTCTTTTTCCACTTCTTTGGGAGTTTATAAGTAAATGAGACTTATAAACCCCTTTCGAAGAGTTTATAAACTCCATGCCTTCTTTCACCACCCTCGATGAAAGCGATGAAAAACACGAAGAGAAGGGATTTAATGGTCCAAAGCAAGAAGAGGGTAAAGAAAGAAACATATCCCAGGCTTAGAGGCTCCTGGTTTTACTCCTTCATACCATTTAAGATAGCCACGGGGGGAATAACTCCCCTAATTCCAACTTTGGCATTGGAGGTTAATGCAACCCCTCTAGATTTGAGCTACCTCTCGGGAACCGGAAGCTTGTCCTCAATGATCGGGGGTTTACTATGGGGAGCCCTAAGCGACAGGTTCAAGAGGAGAAAAGTGTTCTTAATCCTTGGGCTAATTGGAGCGTCGCTCTTCATCCTTGCATTGGGATTGTCCTCTTCCATTAAGGAGTTGATAGTTGTGAATGCCCTCTACACATTCTTCCTCGCAGCAACGATTCCTCTCCCTGCCGCGTTGATTGCCAGGGAGTTTAGGAAGAGCGAGATAGGCAAGGCCACTGGGAGGTTCAACGAGATCGGCGGCTGGGCCTGGGTCGCTGGATTGATCTTAGGCCTACTCCTACTCACCTTAACCCCTCTAAAGTTTATCCCAATAATCCTGGGTTTGATAGGAGCAATCTCTGTAGTTTCAGCGATGAAGAGGATTAGAGAGGTTCCAGTGTACATTAATGGAAGGCCTCAGCTGTCACTCTTCATGTTCTCTCCCAGGAGAATATCCATTCCCAGGATTGAAGATGAGGTAATTAAAGCCCTCTCTGCTTCCACCCTAATAATGTGGATAGGCTCAATGCTGATCCTAACTCAATATCCAATGGTAGTGAGGGAGAAAGGATTTGATGGGGAGGTTCTCTATGGACTAAGCATAGCCAGCTCAACGATTTCAGCATTAACCTACAAAAAAGTTGGAGAGCTGTTTAAGGGGATAACAACTTACCTCCTGGGCCTTGAAGTTAGAATTGTTGGAATGCTCCTACTATTGATTTCCACAATGCTCTCCGGGTACTCATTTATAGCCCTTGCAATATTAGGATACCTAACCCTGGGATACAGCTGGTCAATGATAAGCGTATCATCCTCCGCGATAATAACTGAAAGAGCTCCAGAAAAGAAGAAAGGAGCAGTGATGGGTTCTTACAACTTCATATCCTCAACGGGCGCAATAGTTGGAAGCTTTACTAGCGGATACATAGTTAACTCCTTCAGTGCCACCACGGACTTCGTGCTCGGCTTAACCCTAACTGGACTTTCAATGGTTCCAATAATGATGGGAAGAGGTCAGCCCCTGAACTTTGGCCTCTGGCTGAGTAAGAGAGGTAAGGGCCTTGGCTTGTAGGGGAAGCCCTCCGTCTTCTGCTTTATCTCCTTTATGAGCTCCTCAATCCTTGTCTCGTATTGTTTGCCGTCCTCTCTCCTCCTTACTGTTATCGTTCCAGTCTCTTTCTCCTTCTCTCCCACAACCACTATGTAGGGTATCCACTCCTTCTCCGCCCTCCTGATCTTCTTGCTCAGCCTTTCGTCTTCATCGTCCACATCAACCCTTATTCTTGCCCCTTCTATCTTTCCAGCAACGTACAGTGCATAGTCCAAGTATTCTTTGCTCACTGGGATAACTCTTACTTGAATTGGGCTGAGCCAAAGTGGGAACATAGGCTTCTTTCCTTCCTGCATCAGCTTAGCCTGCTTTTCGAGAATAGCGTACATTACCCTCTCAATTGCACCACTTGGAGAGCAGTGGAGAATTAGTGGATACTTCTCTTCTCCGTTCTCGTCATAGTAGGTAATTCCAAACCTTTCAGCGTTCTCAACGTCAATTTGAACTGTGCTTAATGCTGCCGCTTTGTCGAGGTTATCGATGAAGTTGAACTCGAACTTGAGTATGAAGTAGAAGAACCTCTGCTTCCACATCTCAATAAGTACGGGCTTTCCTATTAGCTTAACAAGCTCAATTATGAAGTCCCTGTGCTCGTTCCAGAAGTCCTCCGTAAATCTTATGGCCACTTCATAGTCATCTGGGGTTAACCCAACACCCTCAAGAACCTCCATGCTCAGCTTGAACTGCTTCTTGAACTCATCCTTCGCCTGCTCTATGTCTTTGGCTAATGTATGCATATCAGGCATTGTAAAGGCCCTAAGCCTTCTCAGACCTGAGAGTTCTCCTCTCTTCTCTCTCCTGAAAGAGTAGCGGGTGAGTTCATACATCCTTAGCGGCAAGTTCCTATAGCTTATAGTTGCATCCTTACTTATCATAAACTGACCAAAGCAGGCCGCAAACCTTAGGAAGTACCTCTTATCCCCGCTCAGCACTACGTACTGTCTCGCTGGGAATCTGTTCAAATACTTCTCCAATGCCGGGTGCTCGAAGTCGTACATAATAGGAGTCTCAACTTCCATGGCACCGTACTCGATAACCTTCTCAGTTACGTACTGCTCGAGGAGTGATTTGATTAGCCTGCCCTTTGGATAATAGCGAAGGTTCCCTGGGTCACTCCCAGGTTCATAATCAACGAGCTCATGCTCAAGCATTAATCTAACATGTGGAGGCTCCTTATCAGCAATCCTACTCTTAGCTATCTCATAGTTGGCGAACTTCCTTAGGTTTTCATGGCCCGTGAAGTCGAATTTATCAACCTCCACTAACTCTCCCTCGGGGGTTAAGATGTACCAATAGCTTACCAACTCGGTTTCTTCTTTCTTGAGGGCCTCTGGAACTTCCTCCACCTTTGCCTCTTCTGGGACTATTGTTCTGCTCAGCTCTGCCAATGGGTGTCCCTTACAACTTATCCTGA
The DNA here is from genome assembly GCF_030153625.1 of Pyrococcus sp. NCBI lineage: Archaea > Methanobacteriati > Methanobacteriota > Thermococci > Thermococcales > Thermococcaceae > Pyrococcus > Pyrococcus sp. The sequence goes on from NZ_JASKLM010000050.1 coordinate 7,075, forward strand.
AGGCCTTATAGTAGCCGAACGGTGCCTTTCCAACGTTGTAACCCCTCTCTTTAAGTCCTTCGTATATTCTTCTAAGGACTTCCTGAGCAACTGAGGGCTTTGCAAGCTCACTGCTTAAGTGGGCGAAGGGATAAACGAAGAGGTTCTCAGCTTTTACCTGCTTTGCAACCTCTATTATCTCGTTGATTGCCTTCTCAACAACCTCATCTGGATTCTTTTCATCAACTTTCTCGACGCTTATGAATGCGACGAGAACTTCGTCCATTCTTCCTTTCTTTTCCTCCTCACTTATCGGTTCTGGGTTTTTAATGGCCTTGTCCTTGACTTCGTACTCGATATAGTCGCTGTGAATTAGAAGCATTCTCATATTATCACCACCTTTAACCTAAAAGCGTGGATTTTTAAATATCTTTGCATTTGGGTTTGGAGATCTTACTATTACTCCACGTATTCCACTTTAATTCCAAGCTTTTTTGCAATCTTCCATTGCTCTTTGTCGCTTGTTAAAAGCTTGCCATACTTTTTTGCTTGAGCCAAATAGAGGGCATCATAAATTGGAATTCCCCAGCTGATGGCTATGTTCATAGCATCCCAAAGATAATTTTCAAGAGGTTCAAAAGTTATAACGTCCTCTTCAAGCCTCTTTAATGCTTCATACATTAACTTAGCTTCCTCAATTGATATAGCTTTGTACAGCACGTAATGTTTCCAGATGGCATTTGACACTTCAGCTAAAGCTAGTGTTAGAGAGTATGGTTTGTCTAGTAGGTATTTTCTTACTTTCTCCCAATTTTCTTCCCTTAGGATGTATTTGGCGATGGAGGATGCGTCAATTACTATCACGATCCTCCCTCACGTATTTTCTTGCAGTTCCCTTTTCAGCTTTTGGTAAATTTGCCAACATAGCATCGATTTCCTCTAAGGCTTTCTTCCTTTTGTACTCTTTTACTTTTTCTTCAATGAATTTTCTGACTTCTTCGCTCCAATTTATGTCAATTTTTTTCATTTCCTTCTTAAGTTCCCTGGGAATTCTAAAGCTAACGACTTCCATCCATATCACCTTGATTACGGTATTGTATTACGAATATATAAACTTTAGTGTCATTCCAAGGTTAGACAGAAGATTTTTATATTAGGCAAAATCTTGATAATCAGCTTTTCTTGTGAGCTGTCAGAACATTAAGAGTTAGTTTCTGGAGCACTTAGCTAAACTTATTGAGCTTGATTAGCCTTGCATTAAGTTTTTAATCTCTCCTCCTCATTAGGTAGTTGTCATGACTGAGAGTTTAAAGCTTAAACTTATTAAGAATGCAGCTTGGCTTTTTAGTGCTGATGTTATTTCAAAGTTATTAGCTTATGGTGTAATAGTTATCTTGAGTAGAACTCTTGGTCCTGAAGGATTAGGGCAGTACTCTTTTATCTTCTACTATGTTGGGCTTCTTAGCATATTTTCCGACTTTGGGGTGAGCTATTATTTCATGAGGGAGGTTGCTAGGGATAGGAATAAAGCTGAAGAACTTTTGCCAGATATTTTGGGTCTTAAAATTGTTCTTGCTTTGGTTAATTTTGGTGTTATAGCTGTTTTAACGGTTTTCCTTCCAAAGCCTATATGGATGAAAGTCCTGATATTATTAGTTGGAGCTGAAGCTGTTCTTATGTGGGTTTCCTATGTGTTTGTAAATCTTATGTATGCCCACGAGGTCACGAAGTACGAAGCCATAGCGAGAACGATTGAAAGAGTTTGGGCATTTTTTGTTGGGGGAGCTGTTCTTTACCTTTATAAGTCTTTGTCGCCCTTTATAATTGCTCTTCTTGTTGGTTATACGATAAGAGAATCCCTTAGAGTAAAATGGGGGAGTAATTTCATTAAAAACGTTAAGATATACTTTAGGCCAAAAATGTGGATTTTTCTTTTGAAAAAGAGTTATCCATTTTGGCTAATTGGTATCTTTACTATGATTTACTATCGTACTGATATGGTAATGCTTAGCTTGATGAAGGGAGATTATGAAACTGGAATCTATAGAGTGGCCTATACTTTAATTGAGGTCTCTCTATTTGTGCCGAATATTGTTGTCTCTACAACGATGCCTTCAATGGCCAGGTTATGGAAAGAAGATAGAAGAACCCTAAATACTCTCCTGAAAAGGAGTATACAGATGCTTGCAGGATTGGGAGTTTTAGCTTTGGCAGGATATTATATTTTTGCTCGTTTGGGAATTCTTATTATATTTGGCAAAAAGTTTCTTACAAGTGTTCCAGTACTTAGAATTCTTGCTTTTGCAGTACCTTTTATGTTTTTAAGTTCTCTTTTTGGGAGCTTTTTAAATGCAACCGGGAATGAATTAGTATTTACTAAAATAACAGGTTTAACGGCTTTATTAAATGTTCTACTTAATTATGTTCTGATTCTAAACTATGGTGCTGAAGGAGCAGCCATAGCAACAGTGTGCACACAAGGGCTTGCAGTTCTCTTTTCGATTTTCTCTGTAAAAAATACTTTTAAGCAAGAAAGTTATCAAGTGTTCTGAGGTGGTTTGATGAGAGTTTCGGTTGTTGGCTCTGGTTATGTTGGGCTTGTCACAGGGATAGGTTTTGTCAAGCTTGGGAATAGCGTTATCTTCGTTGATGTTGATGAGAGGAAGATCCAAATGATTAATAATGCTCAACCTCCAATTTATGAGGAGGGTTTGGAAGAATTAATGCAAGAATTTAGAGGTAAATATTACGCTACTAACGATTATAGAGATGCAATTCTCAATTCTGACATTACGTTCATAGCCGTTGGAACTCCCTCAAGAGAAGACGGTTCGATTGACCTTACATACGTTAAAGAAGCCAGCAGAGCTATTGGAAAGGCACTAAGAGAAAAGGAAGATTATCATGTTGTCGTAGTTAAGAGCACTGTCCTCCCAGGAACTACCGAGGAAGTTGTAAGACCAATCCTTGAAAAGTATTCTGGTAAGAAGGCAATCCAAGACTTTGGCCTTGCAATGAATCCAGAGTTTTTGAGAGAAGGTACTGCATTGAAGGACTTCCTCAACCCGGATAGAATAGTCATTGGTGTTCAAGATGAGAGGACTAAGAAAGTCCTCGAAGAGCTTTATGCTCCCATTAATGCACCAAAGTTAATTGTGGACATTAAGACTGCTGAAATGATAAAGTACGCCTCAAACGCTTTCCTAGCAACAAAGATAAGCTTTGCAAACGAGATTGGGAATATTTGTAAAAAACTCGGAATAGATTCTTGGAAAGTTTTTGAAGGAGTTGGCCTAGATCATAGGATAAGCCCCTACTTCTTCAGGACTGGAATTGGCTGGGGTGGCTCATGCTTTCCAAAAGATGTCAGAGCCTTAATTAGGAAGGCGGAAGAACTGGGAGAGGACCCAATAATCCTAAAGGCAGTTGTTGAGGTCAATGAGAGGCAACCTCTCAAGCTTATTGAATTGCTAAAGAAGCATGTTCCAGACCTTAAGGGAAAAACTGTCGGAGTGTTAGGATTAGCATTCAAGCCAAACACTGATGACGTGAGAGAGACTAGGGCTTATATTATAGTCAGAAAACTTCTGGAAAAAGGAGCTCACATTATAGCTTACGATCCAAAAGCCATGGAGAATTTCAAGCGCTTTTATCCGGATGTTGGGGAAAAGATAGAATACGCTAACTCGCCTGAAGAAGTTCTTGAAAAATCTGATGTTATTTTGATAGTTACAGAGTGGAATGAATTTGAGAAGGTAGATTACTCTGGGAAAATTGTTATTGACGGTAGGAGAATTAGAGCTGCCGAGAAAACAGCGAGAATTTACGAGGGGGTGTGCTGGTGAAAGTGAGAAAAGCGGTAATTCCAGCAGCAGGCCTTGGAACAAGAATGTTACCACTGACTAAAGCACAACCAAAAGAAATGCTCCCTGTTGTGAGAAAGCCAACTATCCAATATGTTCTCGAAGAAGCTTATGAGGCTGGGATACGAGAAGTTTTGATAATAACGGGAAAACATAAGAGGGCAATCGAAGATCATTTCGATAGATATGAGCATGAAGTGAAAAATCCACATCTTGACAAATTGGATAAAATCCTCGATGATATAAATATCTACTATGCTAGACAGAGAGTACAAAGGGGATTGGGGGATGCTATCAAATATGCAGAGGCTTTCGTTGGCGATGAACCCTTTGCTCTCCTCTTGGGGGATACTATTACACTCCCTTCTTGTACTGCTGGAATAATAGAATCCTATGAAGAATTAAAGGCCCCGGTAATCGCTGTGGAAGAAGTTCAAGAGGAGAAAATTTCTCTCTATGGAGTTGTTGGGATAGGGAGATATATTAATGAAAGAATATTTGAGATAAACAAGCTAGTTGAAAAGCCAGAAATTCACGAAGCTCCATCAAATTTGGCCATTTTAGGAAGGTACATTTTAACCCCCGAAATCTTTGAGTATTTGGAGGAGGTAAAGCCTGATAAAAAGGGAGAAATACAGCTCACAGATGCTCTAGAGTTAATGGTTCAGAATGGGAAGAAAATTTACGGCTATGTGTTTAAGGGCAGGCGTTATGACATTGGTAACATTTTTGATTGGCTACGGGCAAATATTGAATTAGGATTAGAAGATGAAGAACTTAGTGAAAAGCTAAGAGAACTTATCAAATCGTTAGTGGGGGAAAGAATATGATGGACCCGATAAAGTCAGATGTAAGAGAAATTGTAAGAGCATTAGATAGTGCTAATTTTGAGGGTAAGACTGCTCTGGTTACAGGTGGTGCTGGTTTTTTGGGATCTTGGCTTTGTGATGTGTTAATCGAGTTGGGAGCAAAGGTTTATTGTGTTGATAACTTTGCCAGTGGTCGTTGGGAAAACATCTCTCATCTAACAAGTGAGGAGAATTTTGTATTTATAGAGCACGATGTTTCGAAACCCTTGGAAATCAGAGAAAAACTTGATTTTATCTTTCATTTCGCCTCAAGGGCATCACCTTTTGAATTCGAGCACTATCCTCTAGAGATAATAGATGCAAACACCCTTGGAACTAGGAATATGCTTGAATTGGCTAAAAAGAATAATGCGAGATTTATCTTTGCCTCAACGAGCGAAATTTATGGTCA